>JBAPPP010000675.1:0-5158 GCA_049280175.1 Rhodanobacter sp. | reverse complement strand
CCGTGTCGCCCGTGTCATCGATGGCCACGGCAGGACAAAGATGTGCTTGACAAGACAAAATTGTATGCATACTATTTTTGGACTTTCGCCACATTATCCAATCAATGTGCGGGGGCAGGGGTTAGGTGAATTGTCCACCTCGGGAGGAAGGACAGATGCATCGGATCTACGCTCAAATGACAACGATGTCTTCGCAAGGACATCGCGTTCGTCGCCACATACACACTTCACCGGATCGTCATGTCGCTGCAGTCCATGGCGAGTTGTCCTGGCGCCTGCCGGAAATGGATGTCGAATGCACTGGACGCCAGGTGGTCGCCTCGTACTGGAGCGATCAGCGCGAGACGACGCGCGACTATGCGGCGTGCAATCCGCGTGGCTACTACGTGGCCAGCCTCTTCATGCGGACGACGCAGCTCGCACTGTCCACTGACGCCGGCAAGATTCATCAAGGTGAATTGCGCACCGGCAGCTTTCTTTTGAGTGAACCAGGGCAGACTCTGCGCGCGCAGTTCGATGCGCCTTGCGAGATTCTGCACCTGCACTTGTCCGAGGCCTTCATGCGCCGGATGGCCGAGGCTTCGGATGGCCTGCACCTGTTGGGCGGCAATGCATCAGTGGCTTTTTGTCAGGACGATGCGATCGCGCAGCTGGGGCGCGCCCTGCTGGCCGCCGACGACAAGATGTGCGGCTGGCAATACGCCGAGCGCGTGGCTGCCGCCATGGTATCGCGCTATTTTTACCTGCTGAAGCAATCCCGGCTGACCGACGGTCAGCCACGGCGTATTGCGTTGCCGCGCTGGCGACTGCAGAGCGTGCGCGAGTACGTACAGCTACACCTGGGCGAAACCATTACGCTGTCGGATATGGCCGCCGCAGCGAGCCTGTCACCGATGCATTTTGCGGCACAGTTTCGGATCGCCACCGGCCAGCGCCCGCACGATTATCTACTCACCTGTCGCATCGATCGCGCAAAGACGCTGCTGGCAACGACGAATCGCGCACTGATTGATATCGCGCTGGAAGTGGGCTTTTGCACGCAAGCGCACTTCACTACCGTATTCAAACGCTTCACCGGAAATACGCCAAGTCTATGGCGACGCAACAACTATCGTCCGGCGTCACTCACCAGCGACACCCCTCGCGCCAGCGCGGAAATTGTTCGGCTGCGCCACTGAAAAAACGACGGCCGCGGAACCCCCTTTCCGCTATCAGACAACCGTAGAAGACATCATGGGTAACTGCGTCAGCAGGTCGGCAACCATACCCAGGCCGTCCGCAAGCTGCTGACGCGATGCATTGGCGCCCAGGGCGATGCGCACCGCCTCAGGCGACGGCCCCACGCTAAATGCCTCACGTCCCACGACGCCCATGCCGGCATGGCGAAGACCACCGACGAATTCGCCGCTGGTCCATGGCTCAGGCAGGCGCAGCCACAGGTGAAAACCTTCCGCGGGCATCGCCAGCTGCGTGCGCGGCAGCATGCGGCGAGCAAGCTCGCGCCGCTCGGCCGACTCTTCCCGAATGGCGCGCATCACCAGCGCGGCCGTGCCATCCTCGATCCAGTGCGAAGCGACGGCGGCGCTGAGCGGAGAAACCGTGCCGGCGGTTGCTCGCAACACGGACTTCAGGCGCGCGGCAGTCCAGGCATTGGGCGCCACCAGATAGGCCATCTGCAGTGCCGGCGACAGGCACTTGGCGAGTCCCGCAATGTGATAAGTCAGATGAGGGGCAAGCGCAGCCAGCGGTGGTGGTGAGAACTCGGTAAGCGCACCGTAGTCGTCATCCTCGATGATCGGCACATCGTACTGAGTCGCCACCGCCGCCACCGCTTCCCGACGTGCCAGGGACAGTGTGATGGTCGTGGGATTATGCAGCGTCGGCATGCAGTAGAAGGCTTTGGGGTCTTGTTCGCGGAACACGGTCTCGAGCGCCTCGGGTATCACGCCATGCTCGTCCATCGCCACCGGGACCAGTCGGATACGCAACAGCGCGGCCAGGGCGCGTATGCCCGGATGAGTCAGCGCTTCGACCGCCAGCGTGTCGCCCGGCGCCATCAGCAATCCAAGCACCGCATGCAGACTCCCTTGCTCGCCCGAACACACGATCAGGCGCTCTGGCGAGAGGTCAGGAATACGCGGCGCAAGCCAGCGCGTGCCCACGTCACGACCGTAGCTGGTGCCGCCCGGTGGCTGATAACGCATCAACAGATCCGGCCCGGTGGCCTCCACACCGCGCATGCTCTGCCACATGCGTGCATACAAATCCGCATCATTGAATTCGGGCGGGTGGTTCATGCTCATTTCCACCGCGCCGACCGTCACCGTGCGCGGCCGCGGCAACGGCCGTTTGCGCACGAACGTGCCGCGGCCCACTTCCGTGTCTACCAGTTCGCGCCGTACCGCCTCGGAGTACGCGCGGGTAACCGTCGTAAAGTCGATGCCAAGCCATGACGCCAGCGCCCGCATCGTTGGCAGGCGGTCACCGGGAGACAGTCGGCCCGCTTGAATATCCCCTGCAATGGCATCGGCGATGGCCTGATACATCGGGCCCCGGTTGGCCGGCAGGCTGGGCGTCCAGCTCAATTCGCGAAGTTTTGGCATCGAGACACTCAAATGTATGGATCCTTGTGTTGCATTGTATGCATCGCGAGCACCAAGTCCACCCCACCCCATAGATCAGGGCCCATGGACAACTGGGCCCTCAGTGGGCTGATAACCAGCACTTGGCACAGCGACCGTTCGAATTGGAAAGCGTGCTTGCCAATCGAAAAGGTAGCCGCACGTGCCGTCGCCACAATGCGCCATGCCCACCGAGGTTCCAGGCAATGCGCATCAACATCCTGTCACCTGACTCACCGGCAGCCACCGGCTGGCCACCAGCCAAACTCGTCGTGACCACTTCCCACTTCCCACATGCCAACGCCATGAAACTTGCACACCGCGCCCTGCCCTTTACACCCGTGACGGCAGACACCCGAATTTGTCGTAGCAGAACGCTCGATGAAGACATTTGTGTCCACATCCTCACTGCATCGTCAGTCATGGTCGGCGTATGCCTGACCGTGGTTGGCATTCTTCGCATGGTCATCAAGCTGCGTAGCGAGGACGTGACCGGCGATGACTTGCTCTCCATCAATGCGATGCTGTATCTGCTGTCGGCGCTGCTGTCGTATTGGGCACTGCGCACGCGCAATCGCCAGCGAAATCACCGGATCGCCTACGTGGCAGACGGCGTCTTCATCGTTGGCATGCTTTTCACCTTGGTCAACACTGGCTTCATTACGTGGGCCATGGCCGCAGGATGAGCGCGATGTCTTCCAACCGACCATCTCGGGGCAAAGTGACGGTGATAAAGCCCAAGAGTTCCCCCGCCAGCGGGCGCAGTCGCCTGGCTAGCGCGCTGGCTTTGGTGCTGCTGACACTGGCTGGTGCAAGCTTGGGCGATGCCGTACTGGGCATCGATCAGGCGCGCGCCAGCGACGCGTTCTACACGTATGACGTGCAGCAGACGCAGGGTGCGCCTGGTTCCATCATTCGCATGGAGCCAATGAGTGGTGCGCCATTGGGTGCCAGCGCCTATCGCGTGCTATATCGCTCGGTAGGCCTGCACGGCGAACCCATCGCCGTTTCCGGAGTGGTGGTGATCCCCGCGGGCGTCGCGCCCGCCGACGGACGCCCCATCGTGGCCTGGGCTCATCCCACTACCGGAGTCGTATCTCGCTGCGCGCCGTCCGAAGCGTATTTCGCTTTCCAGACCATGATGGGCCTGCGCGATATGGTCAGACACGGCTACATCGTGGCGGCAACCGACTATCCCGGGCTGGGCACCGCAGGGCCCCATCCGTATCTGGTGGGCGTAAGCGAAGCGCGTGCGGTGATCGATGCGGTACGCGCGGCGAGGCAATTGCCTGGTGCGCAAGCGAGTGACCGATACGCTGTTTGGGGGCACTCGCAAGGGGGTCAGGCGGCATTGTTCAGCGGCATCATCGCGCGTGATTACGCACCCGAACTACGTCTGCAGGGCGTAGCCGCTGCGGCGCCCGCGACCGACCTCAAGACCTTGCTCAGCGATGATGCCGACACCGATGGCGGCCGTAACGTCACTGCGATGACGCTATGGTCATGGCAACGCGTCTACGGCGCACCTATCGACCAGGTCGTACAACCCGCCGCGATGCCGGCGGTCAACGCGCTTGCCAACGAATGCCTCGAATCGCTTTACGACATGGTGCAACGGCATTATTCGCAACGTCCGCTGGAACAGCATTTTCTTTCTGTGCCCGATGTCACTCAACTGGAACCCTGGCATTCGCTGCTTGAGCAAAACATTCCTGGCACGCTGCCATCCGATATACCGGTACTGATAACGCAGGGCGCTGCCGACCGCCTCGTCTTGCCCGAGGTCACACGCGCTTATGTGCAACGTCTTTGCGCTGCCGGCAGCACCGTGATGTATCGCGAATGGCCTGGCGTCCACCATGGACTCATCGGTAGCGACAGTGCACTGCAGGCCGTTGCATGGATCGCCGATCGCTTCGATGGTAAAGCCGCTCCCAATACTTGCCCTACCGCCACGCCTTGAGCAGACGCAGCGAAGTCGAAGGGCACTCGAGGCACACCCTTCGACTTCGACCCTAAGGGCGTACGCTCAGGGCGATCGGTTTGAGGGTTTGAGGGTTTGAGGGTTTGAGGGTTTGAGGGTTTAACCGTTTCACGGTTTGGCCAAAACTCAACCTCACTCCGGCCCTCCGCTCCCTCTCAGTTCGCCCTGAGCGTAGCGCAGCGAAGTCGAAGGGCACCCGAAGCGTGCCTTCGACTTCGACCCTACGGGCGTACGCTCAGGGTGCCCGCTACCTGGACTGACATCCCCGCAGAACCGGTTTATCGGCACTCACACGCGTGTCATAAAGATTGCCGCCGCGACCCTTGCTCCACCACGTTACGAAGCCTGCCTGATAGCGCACACCGTCTGCCGACATGCCGCTGACCAGCAACATCGGCTGGCCTTGCACGGGCAGTAGCGCAAAGCTTTGTCCGTTGGTGGCGTTCCAGTAAGTCACCTTGAAACTTTGACCGCCGGCACATCGGTACGTGGCGGCAATCGGTTTACCCAACTGGATTTGCGGCACGACTAGCGGCGGGGACTGGTATTGGGA
>JBAPPP010000674.1:0-1943 GCA_049280175.1 Rhodanobacter sp. | reverse complement strand
CACAGTCTCGCACAATGTCGCCGCAATAAATTGCGGCGCTGCCTGCGACTTCATGCACCCGCCACGCGTTTGCCGCGCTTTGCTGTCGGCTGCGATAATTAGCGGGTCAAGTCGGGCATTTTGCCCGTTCAGTTCCTTGCGGAGATACTCATGTCGGATGTCAGCGTTGTCATCGTGGGTGCCAAGCGCACTGCGATCGGTTCCTTCCTCGGCCAGTTCACTGGCGTCCCTACGCCGAAGCTCGGCGCTACAGCGATACGTGCCGCGCTGGAACAATCCGGTGTTGCCCCTGCCGATGTCAGCGAAGTGATCATGGGTTGCGTGTTGCCGGCCAACCTCGGTCAGGCGCCGGCGCGCCAGGCATCACTGGAAGCCGACCTTCCGGCCAGCACAGGCTGCACCACGATCAACAAGGTGTGCGGTTCGGGCATGAAGGCGATCATGTTGGGCAACGACCTGATCAAGGCCGGCTCGGCGACCATCGTGGTGGCCGGTGGCATGGAGTCGATGACCAATGCGCCACACATGGTCAATGCCCGCACGGGCATCCGCTACGGCGACGGCAAGCTGGTCGATCACATGGCGTGGGACGGCCTGACCAATCCCTACGATGGCCAGTCGATGGGCGTGTTCGGCGAACTGTGCGCAGACAAGTATCACTTCACTCGCGAAGAGCAGGATGCGTTTGCCATCGAGTCGGTCAAGCGAGCCCAGGCCGCACAGCAGAACGGCGCGTTCGCAGGCGAAATCGCGCCGGTCACGGTGGCAGGCCGCAAGGGTGACGTGCAGGTCGATACCGATGAGCAGCCCGGCCGCTCCGACATTGCCAAGGTGCCGACTTTGCGTCCGGCGTTCCGCAAGGAAAATGGCACGATCACGGCTGCCAGCTCGTCGAGCATTTCCGACGGCGCGGCGGCCGTAGTGCTCCTCTCCGCTGACGATGCGAAGGTGCGCGGCCTCAAGCCGCTCGCGCGCATCGTGGCGCATGCCACCCATTCGCAAACGCCGGAATGGTTCACCACGGCACCGATCGGAGCGATCCAGAAAGTGCTGGACAAGGCAGGCTGGAAAGTGGCCGACGTCGACCTGTTCGAAGTCAACGAAGCGTTCGCCGTGGTGGCCATGGCGCCGATGCGCGAGCTGGGCATCCCGCACGACAAGCTCAACGTCAATGGTGGTGCCACGGCGCTGGGCCATCCGATTGGTGCCAGCGGCGCGCGCCTGGTAGTGACCCTGCTGCATGCTCTGAAAACACGGGGGCTCAAGCGCGGTATTGCCACTCTCTGCATCGGCGGTGGCGAAGCCACGGCCATTGCTGTGGAATGCATCGACTGATCCGATCCACCGTCGTGCAAGCCAACCGGTATCAATCTGACAGCCGGTTAAACCAGTCTTTAGTGGTCCCCGTTGCGCTATTATAAAAATGTAGCGCAATTTCCTCGAAAGCGTTATTAATGCACGGCCATACGGCATTCCACGGCAAAGGAGATCCACCATGAAGTTTACGCGTACCCTTCTCGCCTCCGCGCTTGTCGCGCTGTTGGCGGCTTGCAGCAACGGCGCGCAGGATTCCGCGCAGGACGCACAGAAGTCGGCTGACACCGCTCAGCAGGCTGCTGACACGGCACAGCAGGCTGCTGCTTCCGCGACCGCTGCTGCGACTCCCGCTGCTGCTCCGGCTTCCACCGCCGCTGCTCCGGCTTCCACTGCTGCTGCTCCGGCTGCTGCTCCGGCCACCACCGCTCCGGCAGCTGCCATGGACTCCATGAAGAGCGCTGCCAACAGTGCAGCCGATGCGGCCAGCAAGTCTGCTGACGCTGCCAAGGACGCCGCTGCTGCGGCTGCCAAGGCCAAGGACGCGACGGCGGGGCATTAATCCCCCTTCGTTAGCAACCGAAAACCGGCCGCTCGCGCGGCCGGTTTTTTTTTGCCCGGCTGAATAC
>JBAPPP010000673.1:0-11516 GCA_049280175.1 Rhodanobacter sp. | reverse complement strand
CGCCTCAAGCGCGTGCTGGGGGTGGACGTCGCCGACGCCGAAGTGGCACGCATCTTCATTGCGCTGGGCATGCAGGTCGAAACCCATGCCGATGGCTGGCAGATCACCGCACCGAGCAGCCGCTTCGATATCGAGCGTGAGGAAGACCTCATCGAGGAGGTCGCACGCATTTTCGGCTACGACAACATCCCCACACTCACGCCGACCGGGGCGCTCACGCTGACCATCGAGCCGGAAGCGCGCATCAACGAGCTGGCGTTGCGTGAGCAGCTGGCCGCGCGTGGCAATTACGAAGCGGTGAATCTGTCCTTCGTGGCGGCGGAGCTGCTCACGCGCTGGGGTTTCACTGAACGACTGGTGTCGTTGGCCAACCCGCTGTCGGCCGATCTGGCGGTGATGCGGCCATCGCTGCTGCCGGGTCTGATCGAGGCGCTTCGACACAACCGTGCACGCCAGCAGGAGCGCGTGCGGCTGTTCGAGGTAGCAAGGGTATTTGAAGCAGGCAATCCGCCAGTCGAGACGCCGAGTCTGGCGATCGTCGCTTCCGGCAACGCCCATGCTGAGCAATGGGGCGAGCCGGTCCGTGCGCTGGACTTTCACGACCTCAAGGGCGATTTCGACGCCTTGATCGCCTGGGGTGGTGAGCCGCAGCGCTGGTCGGTGCACTCCGACGGCCTGCCGGCATGGCTGCACCCGGGCCGTGGCGCGCGCGTCACTCGTGATGGGCAGACCGTGGGCTATCTCGGCGCGTTGCACCCGCAACTGGCCAAGGCGCTGGACCTGGGTGCCGACGTACACGTGCTGGAGCTGGCGCTGGAGCCGCTGCTGGCACGCCGCCTGCCGAAGGCCCAGGCGGTCCCGCGTTTTCCCATGGTGCGCCGCGACATTGCCATGGATCTGCCGGAAGAGGTCAGCTGGTCACAGGTTGAGCAAACCGTCCGCAACAGCCTGGGTGAACGGCTGAAAGAACTGCAGCTGTTTGACCGTTATAGCGGCAAGGGGGTCGAAGTGGGCCGAAAAAGTCTCGCTATGGGCTTGATTTTACAGGACGCTTCACGCACCCTTACTGACGACGACGCGGATCGTTGCGTACAAGAAGCAATCGCTGCGTTGGAGCAGACATGCAAGGCAAAGCTGCGAGGATGAGATGGCGCTGACCAAGGCGGAAATGGCCGAGCGGCTTTTCCTCGATGTGGGCCTCAACAAACGTGAGGCCAAGGAATTCGTGGACGCCTATTTTGAGGTGGTTCGCGAAGCGTTGGAAAACGGGGAACAGGTCAAGCTGTCCGGTTTCGGCAATTTTGATCTGCGGCTGAAAAGCCAGCGACCGGGGCGTAACCCGAAAACCGGTGAGGAGATTCCGATCTCCGCACGGCGCGTGGTGACGTTCCGACCAGGACAAAAACTCAAGGTAAGAGTCGAGGGCTATGCTGGACCAAGGGAATAACACCGAACTGTCCGCCATCCCGGCCAAGCGCTACTTCACGATTGGTGAGGTGGGCGAGTTGTGCGGTGTGAAGCCCCACGTGTTGCGTTACTGGGAGCAGGAGTTCCCCGCACTCAATCCGGTGAAGCGTCGCGGCAACCGTCGCTATTACCAGCGCCACGACGTGCTGATGATCCGGCAGATCCGTTCGCTGCTGTACGACGAAGGCTTCACCATCACCGGCGCGCGTGCGCGGCTGGAAGGCCCGCAAGCGCGGATGGAAGCGAGCATGTCGCACCAGATCGTGCGCCAGGTCCGGATGGAGCTGGAAGAAGTATTGACGCTGTTGCGTCGTTGACGGCTTCCGGCACAGGTGCCGAAGCTGCTAGAATTCCGGGTTCGCGAATCGTCGGGGCGTAGCGCAGCCTGGTAGCGCATCTGCCTGGGGGGCAGAGGGTCGTGGGTTCGAATCCCGCCGCCCCGACCAATTCGGAAACGCATTATTGAAACGGCGCCCTTGGGCGCCGTTTTAGTTTGGTGGGGTGGGCGATTCGCCGGCCATGCCGGCTTTCGATCCAGTACGGCCGTAACAAACTTGCTTCGCTTTCGGTCATTGACCTCGAAGAAGCCCTCGCTTCAGGTCATAGCCATGAACCGCCGAATCTCGCTGATAATTATTCACGCCATACGAGATACGGTGGGCTAGCTCGCGTTCCTACGCCGCAAAAACAACCCGCCCTGGAGGCGGGTTCTTTCTATCCGCCCTGGGAAGCTGAAGCCAACAGGAGCACCTTATGAAACTCCGTCAATACAGCACGCGAGTACGCAACGTGCCCGGAATCGCGGCCAGCTTTTCCTTCAGCGCTGTTGCCTGCGTCGCGTCGGCGGTGACGTCGATCACGACGTAGCCCACTTCGGCATCGGTCTGCAGGAACTGCGCGTCGATATTGATGTTGCCGGCCGAGAACAGTTCGTTGATGCGCGACAGCATGCCCGGCACGTTGCGATGGATGTGCAGCAGGCGACGACTGTGCGGGTGTTCGGGCAGGGTGGCTTCGGGGAAATTCACCGCCGACAGGGTCGAGCCATTGTCGCTATAGCGGATCAGCTTGCTGGCGACCTCGATGCCGATATTGTCCTGTGCTTCCAGTGTGCTGCCGCCGATGTGCGGCGTGAGAATGACGTTGTCCATGCCGAGCAATGGCGAGACGAACGCGTCGTCATTGCCTTTCGGTTCCACCGGGAAAACGTCCACTGCGGCACCGGCCAGATGACCATCACGCAAAGCGCTCGCCAGCGCATCGATATCTACCACCGTGCCGCGCGAGGCGTTGATCAGCATCGCGCCGGCACGCATTTTTGCCAATTGCTCGCGTTTGATCATCATCTGCGTGGCGGGGGTCTCCGGCACATGCAGGGTGACCACGTCGGCGCGTTCCAGCAACTCATCCAGGCTGGAAACCGCGCGCGCATTGCCCAGCGACAGCTTGGTTTCGATGTCGTGGAAGATCACCCGCATGCCGAGGCCCTCGGCCAGCACGCCGACCTGGGTGCCGATATGACCGTAGCCGACGATGCCGAGCACCTTGTCGCGTGTCTCGTAGCTGCCGCTCGCCGACTTGGTCCAGCCGCCGCGATGGCACAGCGCGTTCTTCTGCGGGATACCACGCAGCAGCATGATCGCCTCGGCAATCACCAGCTCGGCGACGCTGCGTGTATTGGAATAGGGCGCGTTGAACACGGGCACGCCGAGCTTCCTGGCCGCCGTCAGATCCACCTGGTTGGTGCCGATGCAGAAGCAACCCACGGCGATCAGCCGCTTGGCCTGCGCCAGTACTGCTTCGCTGAGCTGCGTGCGGGAGCGGATGCCGACGATGTGCGCATCGGCAATGCGCGCCTTGAGTTCGGCTTCGGGCAGCGCCGTCGCATGCAGTTCGACATGGCTGTAGCCAGCACGCTGAAAACTCTCGACCGCGCTGGCACTGACGCCTTCCAGCAGCAATACCTTGATGTCTTGGCGGGGATAGGAGGTTTGCATGCGATGGCCTGGAATGAGTGTGCCGAAGGAAGTGTGGTCTGACGAAGTGGTCTAACTATGCCAGAGCTGGCGACAATTTGCGGCGCTGCAGCACTGGACGCGAGGTCATGCGGCTGGCAGGCTGCGTGAACCTCATGGAGCCCAACATGCTCGACGCGCGTCTTGCCGAACTGACCCGATGCCTGCCCGATCTGCGCCTGCTCACCGCGCCGGGCGATCTGGAATATTACGGCCGCGACTGGACCCGGCGCTGGACACCGGCGCCCCTGGCGATCGCGCTACCGGCCAGCATCGAAGAAGTGCAGGCGATCGTTCGCTGGGCGAACCAGCAACAGGTGGCGATCGTGCCATCGGGAGGCCGTACCGGTTTGTCAGGCGGCGCGGTGGCCGCCAACGGTGAGCTGGTGCTGAGTCTGGAACGGATGAACCGCGTGCTGGATTTCAACGCCGTGGATCGCACGCTCACCGTACAGTCGGGCATCAGTCTGCAAGCTGTCCATGACGCCGCACGCGGGCACGAGCTGCTCTATCCGGTGGATTTTGCCGCGCGCGGCTCGTGTTCGATCGGCGGCAATATCGCAACGAATGCCGGCGGGATCCGGGTTATTCGCTACGGCAATACCCGTGAGTGGATTGCCGGCCTGAAGGTGGTCGCTGGCAACGGCGAGCTGCTTGAACTCAATCGTTCGCTGATCAAGAACTCCAGCGGCTACGATTTTCGTCAGTTGATGATTGGCTCGGAAGGGACACTAGGCATCGTGGTGGAGGCGACGCTGAGACTCACCGATCCGCCGCCGCCATCGCAGGTGATGCTGCTGGCATTGCCGGACATGGATGCGCTGATGCAGGTGTTTGCGCTGTTCCGCGCACGGCTTGCGTTGCAGGCGTTCGAGTTCTTCACCGATCATGCCCTGGCCAACGTGCTGGCGCATGGCGCGCAGCGGGCCATCGACGGCGACTATCCGTATTACGTCGTGACCGAGTTCGATGCGGCCGACGAGCGGGCGCAGGAAACAGCGCTGGCGGCGTTCGAGCACGCCATGGAACAGGGCTGGGTCAGTGACGGTGTCATTGCGCAAAGCGAAGCGCAGGCTGCTGCGCTGTGGCGGTTGCGCGAAGGCATCACCGAAAGCCTGGCGCCGCGGCGGCCCTACAAGAATGACGTGTCGGTGCGGATCAGCGCCGTGCCGGCCTTCCTGCACGAGATGCAGGCCTTGCTGACACGCGAGTATCCGCATATCGAAGTAGTCTGGTTTGGCCATATCGGTGACGGCAATCTGCACATCAATGTGCTGCGGCCGGATGAGCTGGCCGAAGCGCCATTCATCACCCAGTGCGAGCATGTCACCAAGCTACTGGCGGCGACCTTGCAGCGCCATGGCGGCAGCATCTCGGCCGAACATGGCATTGGGCTGGTCAAGCGGGCGTATCTGGAAAGCACCCACAGTACGGCGGAAATTGCACTGATGCACGGTGTGCGGAAAGTGTTTGATCCGAACGGCATCCTCAATCCCGGCAAGCTGTTTGTGAGCGACTGACAGCGCGTAGCAGAGAGCCGCGGAAGAGTCGCAGCGAGCCCGCAAAGCCGCCCGCGTGCTAGCCTTGTGGGCTTGTCTGTTCACCTGGAGGGGCCGTCATGCCGTCGCCACTGCGTTCGCTGTATCCCGAGATCGAGCCCTTCGACAGTGGCTTTCTCAAGGTGTCGTCGCTGCACACGCTGTACTACGAACAGAGTGGCAATCCAGACGGCAAGCCGGTTGTGTTTTTGCACGGCGGTCCGGGTGGCGGCACCAATGCGAAGTGCCGGCGCTTTTTCGACCCGGCCGTCTATCGCATCGTGCTGTTCGATCAGCGTGGCTGTGGCAAATCCACCCCGCACGCGGAACTGGCCGACAACACGACTTGGGACCTGGTCGCGGATATTGAACGTCTGCGTGAGCAACTGGTAATCGATCGCTGGCAGGTATTCGGCGGTTCGTGGGGCTCCACGCTGGCACTCGCCTATGCACAGACGCATCCGGACAAAGTGACCGAACTGGTGCTGCGCGGCATCTTCATGCTGCGCCGCTGGGAGCTGGAGTGGTTCTATCAGAAAGGCTGCGACGCGCTGTACCCGGACGCGTGGGAGACCTATCTCAACGCGATTCCGGAAGCCGAGCACGGCGACCTGATGAGCGCCTACTACCGTCGCCTTACCGGTGAGAACGCGCAAGCGCGCAGTGAGGCCGCGCGTGCCTGGTCAGTATGGGAGGGTGCCACCAGCTTTCTGTGGCAGGACACCTCGCATATCGCTTCCAGCGCCGAAGACGAATTCGCGCTGGCGTTCGCGCGCATCGAATGTCACTACTTCGTCAACGGTGGCTTCTTTGAACACGACGACCAGCTGCTGCGCAATGTCGATCGCGTCCGCGCGATTCCCACGGTGATCGTGCAGGGCCGTTACGACGTGGTCTGTCCGATGCGCAGTGCGTGGGATCTGCATTGTGCATGGCCCGAGGCTGATTTGCGCATCGTGCAGGACGCGGGGCATTCGGCGTTCGAGCCGGGCATCCTGCATGAGCTGCTGGAGGCGACTGATCGCTTCGGTCGCTAGTTTGGGCTTTGCTTCTTTGTCAGCCTAACGAACGCCGGGGCTGGCCGCACTCTACCCCCTCTCCCTTTGGGAGAAGGTTGGGGTGAGGGTTCGGTGCTTGCGGCTTGGGATGAGGGTTCGATGCTTGCGGGATTGCTCACTACTCGTCATCCCTGCGAAGGCAGGGACCCCGTGCCCTTCGCGTTAGTCGCTGCCTTGCCGCCATCTGCTGTTTTTCGTGCAGAGTGTTTCGTCCTCCTACGGAGAGCGAGTCACTTCCCTTTTGCGTGTCCAAAAGAGAAGTAACCAAGAGAAAAAGCCCGGCCCCACCTCACCGCCGCACAGGGGTGGGTAGAGCAGAACGGCGCGCCTGCCGCGCCCTGTTTGAAGAAGCCGGGTCAAAGGCATGGGCAGAGCGTGAACAAACGCCAAGTCCAAAGCGACTGGGTTCCTGCCTACGCAGGAATGACGAAAGTGGAACTTCTAAGTAACCCGATAGAAGCCCTCACTCCTGCTTCAGTCAGTTGGCGGCAATAGCTTGGTGCCGAAGATCTTGTCTCCGGCATCACCGAGCCCAGGCAGAATATAGCCGTGTTCGTTGAGGCGTTCGTCAATGGCTGCCGTGTAGATCTCGATCTCCGGATGCGCTGCCTCGATCCGCCTGAGACCTTCCGGCGCAGCAACCAGGAATAGCCCCTTGATGCGTTTGCAGCCGGCCGCTTTCAGCATGTCGACGGCAGCAATCAACGTGCCGGCGGTAGCCAGCATCGGGTCGACGATCAACGCGATGCGTTCGTCCATGCGGCCGCTGAGTTTTTCGTAGTAAGCGGTCGGTTGCAGCGTTTTCTCATCGCGCTGCACGCCGACTACGCTGACCTTGGCCGATGGGATCATGTCGAGTACGCCGGGCAACATGCCAAGTCCTGCGCGCAGGATGGGCACGATGGTGATCTTCTTGCCCTTGATCCGATGTACTTGCAGCGGACCTGCCCAGCCGTTGATCTGCTCCTCGACGGTTTCCAGATCCTTGGTCGCTTCGTAAGTGAGTAGCGCGGCGACCTCGGAGGCCAGCTCGCGAAACTCCTTGGTGCTGATGCCGGCACGGCGCATCAGGCCAAGCTTGTGCTGGATCAATGGATGACGGACTTCGACAATCTTCATGGCTGCCTGCCGAGAGGGCTCTCACCAGCATAGCCGCAAAAGAAAAGGGCGCCGCCCGATTCGGCGGCGCCCTGCGTGTGCAAGACCTTGAGGCGTTGACTCGGCCGCAATCGGCTCAGTGGGTCTTCATGCAGGCGCTGACGGCACTCTTGTAGTCGGCGCCTGTCTTGCCAGCGTTCTGATGATTGCAATCGGCCATGCGCTGCTGCGACGGGGTGAGTTGCTTGGTCGGGGCGGGGCTGGCGCTGTCGCCTTTCATGCAGGCACTGACGGCATTCTTGTAATCGTCGCCTTTCTTGCCGGCGTTTTGATGGCTGCAGTCGGCCATGTGCTGCTGCGATGGGGTGAGTGTCTTGGCCGGAGTCGTACTGGCCTGCGGCGTTGCCGCAAAGGCGGCGCCGGAGAATGCGAAAGCGGCACTGATGGCAAGCAGACGTAATGACATCGACATCGTTGAACCCTCCCATGGTGACCGGCAGCTGCCGGCGCCGTCAGTCTAAGCCGGCGGGCGGCTGCCGTGGGATATAACGGACGTTTCGATGCAAGTCGTATTCATCTACGGCAACGCAGCATGGGCCGCGTTGCCGCAGCGGTATCAGATCGAACCTGGGCCGCTCAGGCCGCCTCGGCCTTGGCTTTGCGCGGGCCTTCCAGGAGTGCCTTGCGCAGATTCGCCACCACCAGGTCCACTTCGGCACTGGTGACGTTGAAGTGCGGCGTGAAGCGCAGCGAGTTGACGCCGCCATGGATCACGCCGATGCCGCGTTCGCGCATGTATTCCTCGGTCGAGTTGGCACCGTAGCACTTGTATTCCGGCGCGAGCTCACAGGAGAACAGCAGGCCAGTGCCCTGTACTTTGGTGATCAGCCCGCCCAGTTCGTTCTTCAGCGCGTTGAGCTTGTCGACGAATTCCTTGCCGCGCTCACGGATGTTGTTGCGCACGGCATCGGTCAGCTGATCCATCGTGACCAGTGCTACGTCCAGCGCGCGCGGATTCGCGGTCATGGTGTTGCCGTAGATGCCCTTGCGGTACAGCCCGGCGGTGCGCGCGCTGACTGCCAGCACCGACAACGGATACTGGCCGCCATTGAGCGCCTTGGAAAAGGTTTCCATGTCCGGCGCCGGGAGCTTCTCGAAGCCGGGATAGTCGGTGATCGACAACACGCCATGCGCACGCAGGCCAGCCTGGATCGAATCGATCAGCAGCAAGGTGCCGTGCGCTTCGGTCAACGCGCGTGCCGCCTTGTAGAACTCCGGCGTCACGGCGCGACCCGGGTCGCCTTCACCCATCACCGGCTCCAGGAACATCGCTTCGATGAACCACCCGTGCTTGTCGGCATCGGCAAACACCGCTTCCAGCTGGGCGATGTCATACGGCGTCACGGTGAGCAGGGTGTCTTCATGCCGGTAGCTGGCGAGGTGCTGCTGATAGGTCTTGCGGCTGGAGTCCGAATACAGCGCGGGCTTGTCGGTGCGACCGTGGAACGCACCCTTCACCGCGAGCCGCTTGATCGTGCGGCCGGCATAGCGGCCGCCGACATCCGTCATCACCTTCGCGTTGACGTCCGCAATGCGGCAGGCCAGCGAAACCGATTCGGAGCCGGAGTTCAGGCACAGGTAACGGGTATACGGGCTGCCGCCACGGGTGTGGCCCAGCTCCTTGTTCAGCGCGCTGCTGAAGCGCAATTGGGAGATGCTGGGCGACATCACGTTGGCCATCACCTGGGGGCGGCTCAACACGTCGAGGATCGCCGGGTCGTTGTGGCCGAAGCCGAGCATGCCGTAGCCGCCGTTGTCGTGCACCACCGAGCCTTTCAGCGTGATGACCCACGGTCCGCGCGCGGCGGCCGACAGGTACGGGTTGATCGCGTCGTCCGGGTAGAAGTTGACGAAACCGGACTGCGCCTGGGCGAGTTGCTCGACTTCATCCAGCTTGAGGAAATCGGCCAGGTCGGCGCGCAGTTCGCGGTGGCGCGCCACGGCTTCACCGATCGCCTGAACCAGCAAGGTGTCGCTGGCCGCCATGCGCTCGATGGAAGCATCGTCCAGACCCGTGGTCCGGGGCTTGCCGCCGAATTCGCGCAGTTCGCGCAGCTGATTGATCACGCCCATGATGGCTTCTCCGTAGATCCGCCGGCGGGCACGTGCTGCCAAGCAAGCGGACAAGTAGTAAATGTGTGCTGGAAGCGCAAGACGAAGCGGCGCTTCCTCAATGTTTTCAGACGCTTCGCGCGGTCTTTCAGCGCATGCAGCAAGGCCTTATTTCTCACAGGATACCTTGCGGTGCCCGCGGCCGTAACCCCCGTGCCGGTACACGGGGTGACGGCTGTCATCCTCGATGACTGACGCCGGCGACTGCCCCCCAAGCCCTTGCACCGCGCAGGATGAGCGGCATCCAAGGAGGTTCCCATGACGCTTTCCAGTCCTGCCGTCGCCCGCCTAGACCGCGCCGTCAAACGCTATGGTCGACTTATTGCGCTGGATGGCGCCGATCTCGTGGTGCGGCGCGGAGAGCTGCTTGCCCTGCTGGGACCCAATGGCGCCGGCAAGACCACCGCGATCGGCCTGTTGTTGGGCCTGATCCGCGCCGATGCAGGTACGGTCGAGCTGTTCGGACAGGATCCGCAGCAGATACAGGCACGTCGTCGCATCGGCGTCATGTTGCAGGACGCCGCCTTGCCGCCGACGCTGCGCGTGGGCGAATTGCTGCGGCTGACGGCCAGTTATTACCCGAATCCACGCGAGCTGGTCGAAACGGCGGCGCTGGCCGGTGTTACCGATCTGCTCAAGCGGCCTTACGCGAAACTGTCCGGTGGCCAGCAACGTCGGGTGCAATTTGCGCTGGCGCTGTGTGGCCGGCCTGAGCTGCTGTTTCTGGATGAGCCCACCGTGGGCATGGATATCGAGGCGCGGCAGACATTGTGGGCGGCAATCCGCCAGCTGCTTGCCGCGGGCTGTTCGGTGCTGCTGACCACGCACTATCTGGAAGAAGCCGAGGCGCTGGCCGACCGCGTCTGCGTGATGTCGCGCGGTCGGATGATTCACGAAGGCACGGTCGAGGCGCTGCGTGCGCGGGTAGCGCTCAAGCGCATTCGTTGCCTCAGTGCATTGACGGTGGACACGATCCGCGGCTGGCCTGAAGTCAGCGACGTTTGGCAGGAGAGCGAACGTCTGCATATCACTACGGCCGATGCCGAAATCGTGGTGCGCCGTTTGCTGGATGCCGACGCGCATCTACGCGAGCTTGAAGTGCAGCGTGCTGGTCTGGCCGAGGCATTCACTGAACTCACCCGCGATGCTGACGAAGCATTGGATACCGATCAACGTGAGGCCGCCTGAGATGGAAACCGCCATGTCTTTCACCCAACCGGCAATGACCAGCGACATGCCGCCACGTCGCCTGCTCGGCGCCTATCTTGAAGAGGCTCGTAGCGAGTGCCTGCGGTACATGCGTGCGCCCGGTTTCATGTTGCCGGTCATGTTGTTTCCCGCGATGTTCTACCTGCTGTTTGGCGTGCTGATGGGCAAGTCGGAGGGTGTCGATGCGGGGCGTTATCTGCTTGCCAGCTACGGCGTATTTGGCGTGATGAGTCCGGGCCTGTTCGGCTTCGGTGTATCGCTTGCGCTCGAGCGCGATGGTGGCCTGCTGACGTTCAAGCGTGCGCTACCGATGCCGCCGGGTGCCTACCTGCTGGGCAAGATGCTGATGGCGATGGCTGCCGCCACCGTCGTCATCCTGTTGTTGCTGGCATTGGCGTTGTTGCCGGGACATGTGGCGCTGACCCCGGTCCAAGTCGGCGCGTTGCTGTTGACCGGCACGTTTGGCGTGTTGCCATTCTGCGCGCTGGGCATGTTCGTCGGTACCTTGATCAAGGGGCAGGGCGCGCCGGGCATGCTGCAGTTGATCTACCTGCCGATGTCGTTCATGTCCGGTCTGTGGTTTCCGTTGCCCATGCTGCCGAAGTTCTTGCAGCAGATTGCGCCGGTGTGGCCCAGTTATCACCTCGACCAGCTGGCGCTGGCAGCAGTGGGCATGCAGCAGGGGGCGCTGCTGCCGCACGTGCTGGTGCTGTTCGGATTCGCCGCGGTGTTCCTGCTGCTGGCAGCGCGCCGCCTGCGCCGCGTTGGTTGAAGTAGCATGCTGTGCAAATCGATCCATCAGCGAAAAGCCGCGCATGATTCCAGATTTCATTGCCCGATGGTTCAAGCCGGCACCGGATTCCGGTGTGGCCGACGATATCCGGCACGGCAAGTCACCGTGGGCCGACAGCGTGCACTTGCTGTGGTTGATGTGGATCTTTGTCACGCCGCTGTTCGAC
>JBAPPP010000672.1:0-4690 GCA_049280175.1 Rhodanobacter sp. | reverse complement strand
ATGCACCCCTTGCCACTTCACTAGCCTGCACCTTTCGCGCCGCCAAAACGTGAAGAATTCGCAAAACGAAAACGAGCGCCAGCCATGGCTCCTTGCGCCAACCCGCGCGCGGGATGCAGTGCTTCACGAATCAGCCGATTGGTGATGTGGCGCCCACAGAAGTCGCCGGTGTCGATGCGATCCGCACCAGACGTCACTGCAAGCGCCGCATAGCACTCCTTCAGCGGCCCGAATATGCCGGGACCACACAGCGGCATGGCACCGCTTCGAGCGTTTGCCGCTCTTCAGTTCGCGCTGATCGGATCCAGCCTCGAATTCAACTTCATTCCCAGCGTCACGCGAAGCCATCTCAAAGGATGAGATGGCTTCGCGATTCACTGCTCCCCACACCCGACCAGGCCACCGCATGAACGCCCTTCCCGATCGCTACGCTTCCGATGAACTTGTCCTGCGCAACCCAAGCGACGGCCGCACGCTGGCCCAGCGGCTCTCGAAGCGCTATGCGGCGAGGATCACCGGTGCTTTCGTGGTGCCCGGCCGTGAAGGTTCATTTGCGCCGTTACCCGACGATCTGCCACCTGCGCTCGCGCATGCCTTGCGCTCGCGTGGCATCGATCAGCTTTACAGCCATCAGGCGGAGGCGTGGGCGGCGACGCAATCGGGCGCGCACGTCGCTATCGTCACACCCACCGCCTCGGGCAAGTCGCTTTGCTACACGCTGCCTGTCCTTACCGCCGCGATGACACAAGGCGCGAAAGCGCTGTATCTGTTCCCCACGAAAGCGCTGGCCCAGGATCAGGTGGCCGAGTTGCTCGAACTCAATCAAGCCGGCGATCTGGGCGTCAAGGCCTTCACCTTCGATGGCGATACCCCGGGCGACGCGCGACAGGCCATCCGGCTGCATGGCGACATCGTGGTCAGCAATCCGGACATGCTGCATCAGGCGATCCTGCCGCATCACACCAAGTGGGCGCAGTTCTTCGAGAACCTGCGCTACGTGGTGATCGACGAAGTGCACACCTACCGCGGCGTGTTCGGCTCACACGTGGCCAATGTCATCCGTCGGCTCAAGCGTGTGTGTGCGTTCTATGGCGTGACACCGCAATTCATTCTCTGCTCCGCCACGATTGGCAATCCGCAGGAACACGCCGAAGCGCTGATCGAGGACGCGGTCACCGCGATCACGGAAAGCGGTGCGCCTACCGGTGACAAGCACGTGCTGCTGTGGAATCCGCCGGTGGTGAATCCTGACCTCGGCCTGCGCGCTTCGGCGCGTTCGCAAACTAACCGCATCGCGCGGCTGGCGATCAAGTCCGGGATGAAGACGCTCGTGTTCGCGCAGTCACGCACGATGGTCGAAGTGCTGACCAAGTATCTGAAGGACGTGTTCGACAGCGATCCGCGCAAGCCCGCGCGGATCCGTGCTTACCGCGGCGGCTATCTGCCCAGGGAGCGGCGCGCCGCGGAACGCGAGATGCGCGCCGGTACCATCGACGGCATCGTGAGCACCTCGGCGCTGGAGCTGGGCGTGGACATCGGCAGCCTCGATGTCGTCGTGCTCAACGGGTATCCCGGCTCCGTCGCTGCCACATGGCAGCGGTTCGGCCGCGCCGGTCGCCGGCAGCAGTCGGCGTTGGGAGTGCTGGTGGCGAGCTCGGATCCGCTCGATCAATACCTCGTGCGACACCCCGAGTTCTTCCAGGGAGCTACGCCCGAACACGCACGTATCCAGCCCGATCAGCCACTGATTCTACTCGACCACATTCGCTGCGCCGCCTTCGAGCTGCCCTTCATCGGCGACGAGATATTCGGCACCGAAGTGGCCACGCCATGGCTCGATGTGCTGGGCGAGGAAGGCGTGCTGCATCGCGAAGGCGATAGATGGGAGTGGATAGCCGACAGCTACCCAGCTGTCGCTGTGTCACTTCGTTCGGTCGCCGATGGCAATTTCGTGGTGGTCGATCGCACCAACGGTCGGCAAACCATCATTGCCGAAGTCGATTACACCGCCGCACCGGTGACCCTTTATGAGGGTGCCATCCACATGATCCAGTCGGTGCCGTATCAAGTCGAGCGGCTCGACTGGGAAGGTCGCAAGGCCTATGTCACACGCACCCACGTCGACTATTACACCGACGCCATCGACTACACGAAACTCAAGGTGCTCGATTGCTTCGACACGTCCAACGCCGGTTGTGGACAGGTGCACCACGGCGAGGTGCATGTCGTGCGTCGCGTGCCGGGTTACAAGAAAATCCGCTTCTACTCACACGAGAACATCGGCTACGGTCCCGTCAACCTGCCCGATCAGGAATTGCACACGACGGCGGTATGGTGGCAGCTTTCGCAAGTCGTGCTCGAAGCCGCTTTCGAGCAGCGACAACAAGCGCTCGACGGCTTTCTCGGAGCGGCTTACGCACTCCACATCGTTGCGACGGTGGCGGTGATGGCCGAAGCACGCGATCTGCAGAAGTCCGTGGGAAGTGGCGACGGCGCGTGGTTCGTCAGTGCGGATATCACCGGTCGAGGACAGATCCGCGGCATCGACGGACAGCCGGCTACTCTGGCGGCCGACGCCCCGTTCACGCCGACGGTTTATCTTTACGACGCGTTTCCCGGCGGCATTGGGCAGAGCGAACCGCTGTTCAACCGGCGCGGGGATCTGGTGGCGCAATCGGTGACCCTCATCGAACGCTGTGATTGTCGCGGCGGCTGCCCCGCATGCGTGGGTCCGGTGCTTGCCGCCGATGAAGATGCGGCCGCGACACCCAAAGCTTTGGCGTTGCGCGTGCTGGCATTGCTGGTTGCCCTGTGAGTGCCTTGGCCGCACGCTTGCGCGAGCTGCGCACGCAATCAGGTCGATCGCCTCCGCCCGGAGCGACCACGGAAAAACCCACACTCGCGCCGGACGTGCTTCGCCTGATTCAAGGGCGCTCACGCATGCAAGGCGTGGCTCAGCGTGCCTCCTCGAGTGACCGCATGGTGCCCGGAGTGGAGATCGCACCTGGGCTCTTCCTCACCGAAGCGCTCATGGATTGGGGGCGCCCTTCCCCGTTGATCGATACCTCGTTTGCACGATGGGACGAACCGGTCGCTCACCATCGGCTGCTGCACTTCGATACCGAGACCACCGGCTTGGCTGGGGGCACCGGTACGCGCGCATGGATGATCGGGGCCGCGGACTGGCTGGCCGATGGACGCTTTCGTCTGCGCCAGCTGACGACAACCACCATGGGTGCAGAGGCTGCGATGCTGCGAACCTTTGCGCAGTGGCTACAGCCAGACACCGTGCTCGTCAGCTACAACGGCAAGTGTTACGACTCACCCCTGTTGAAGACACGCTACCGCCTGGCCCGATTGCCGGACCCGTTGTCTGGGCTGGGTCATCTGGATCTGCTCCATCCCGTGCGCCGACACTGGAAAGGCGTGTGGGAGAACTGCCGCCTGGCCACTGCCGAACGCGAGCTGCTCGGGGTAGTGCGGGAAGATGATTTGCCGGGCTCTGAAGCTCCAGCCGCCTGGCTCACCTATTTGCGCGGAGGGTCTGCGGTGAACCTGAGGCGGGTGTTGGCGCACAACACGCAAGACTTGAAGAGCTTGGCTGGCGTATTGCTGCACCTGGCAGAGTTGCCCCGGTAGACCAGCGGTGCAGGTGACGGAAGAAGTTAAACCATCGGCCTCAACAACTGAGGCCGATGCGAGACGATCGCGATGTAAACAAACGGACGTCTGCCAAGCCAAACGCTTTACCTGACTACCTCAGTCCCTTTTGCCGCCTTCGCCTGCTCCCAAAGCGGTATAGAGCGCGCATGCACGGGAATACAGGCATCACAGACCGTGATCGAACAGCGCCGCTGCCCACATGAAGAGCAACCCAGCGGCAACACCCAATACAGGAGTAAAGCGATTGCGCGCCCCCAGGCTCAGCCATAGACCGGGCAGAACATCGCCTATGGCCAGATAGATCGTGCTGCCAGCAGCTATCGCGAGACTGGTTCCAATAAAGACCGGCGCGTGTCCAACCGCGACCATACTTACGGCGCCTAGTGGAATGGCTACGGTCGTGGCGATCGACAAGCCAAAGGCGCGCGTCGATGCGTAGCCGCCGGCGACCAGAACACCCGCGTTGCCCGCTTCTCTGGGTATTTCATGAGCCATGATGGCCAATGCAACCACGATGCCCAAAGCCGGACCCATCATGAAACTCGCACCGATCACGATGCCGTCGACCAAGTGATGGAGGAAATCGGCAACGACATCCATCTTGGCGAACGCCGCGGTGGATGAACTGGGATTCTTGGCGCGCACGATGCATTCCATGCCGAGTAACCCAAGCGCGCCAAGTGCCAGACACTCTCCCATCCATCCGGGTGTCATGCCCCTTTCCATGGCTTCCGGCAGCATATGCAGCAAGGCATCTCCGAGCAGCAGCCCGGCCACGGTCGCCTGCATCCATGGCAGCCAGACACGTAAGCGTGCAGCGGACATCCATACGACCAACCGTGCTGACAATGCCGCACTTGCGACAACGCCAGAGGCTAGAACCGCGCCGATGGCGCTTGATAGCTGAGTCATGAGGGCCATCATTTGAGTGAATTATTGTTATGTTATAACATAACACTTAACTCGACCTTCTCAGCTTGGTCTCGGTCCCCTCATAGAAAGGAATGACGGCGTGCTGTCCATACAG
>JBAPPP010000671.1:0-6919 GCA_049280175.1 Rhodanobacter sp. | reverse complement strand
CCGCCGCACAGCATCAACTTCAGCTTGCCCTGCTGGATCGCCTCGTAGCCATAGCCGATCGCCTGGCTGCCCGACGTGCACGCGCTGGAGGTGGGGATGATGCGACCCTTGAGGCCGAAGAACACGCCGATGTTCACCGCAGTCGTGTGCGCCATCATCTGGATGTAGCTGGTCGCGGTAACGCCTTGCATCGAGCCGGTATCGAGCATGCGTCCGATCACGCGTACCGGTTCGATGCTGCCGCCGGACGAACCATAGGCCACGCCCATGCGGCCGTCGCGGATGCTCGCATCGTCGCGCAGGCCGGCGTCGCGCAGTGCGTGCTCGCTGGCGGCTACGGCGAGCTGTGCCACGCGGCCCATCGAGCGCACTTGCTTGCGCGGCCAGTCGGGCAGCTGGAACGCGTCGGCCGGGCAGCCGATCCGGCTGTTCAGTGCGTCGAAGTAATCCCACTCGGGCATGCGCCGCACGGCGTTGCGGTACTCGCGCAGGCGTGCTTGGATCTGCGTCCAGTCGTGACCGAGCGCCGTGATGCCGCCCATGCCGGTAATGACGACGCGCTTCATCGCGGCGATGTCCTTGTCGAAAGAATGTTCATCGTGAGTTGTGTTCGCGGGCCGGCATGCTCGCCGGCACCAGCAGTGCGGTGAAGCCGATGCCCAGCAGCAAGGTGAGTCCGAATTCGCGCAGCGCCGGCATCGAACTGAGTGCCAGCAAGCCGAACGAGAGCAGGGCGGTGATCGCGGACAGCAGCACGCTGGCGTAGACCGCGCCGGGGCGATGCGCGGCGTGTGGTTCGCCCTCATGCAGGAACACCGCATAGTTCGCGCCCACGCCCAGCACCAGCATCAGCGCCATCCAGTGGAACAACGTCAGCGGATGTGCGAGATAGCCGAGCGCAGCCAGTGTCAGCCCGATGCCACACAACGGTGGCAGCAGCACCCGCGGCGCGCGGCGCCAGCCATAGCGCCAACCAAACACCGGAACGATCAGCAACAGCGCAGCCAGCAACCACACACTGGCGCAGCGGCGGTAGGTGCCGAACAGCGCCGAGACGCTGGCCGCCTTGTCCACCATCTGCACGCCCGGCAATCCTGCCGCGGCCCGAGCCAACAACGCTGCATCATCCTGGCCTTGCGGCAGCACCAGCGATGCGTAGCCTTGCGCGCTGTGCTGCAACCATAGGTAGCGGAACGGAGTGGCGGCCGGCGAGGCCAGCCATGTCTGCAGATCGATCGGCGTGCCGGGCCACGCGGCAAGATACGTCGCAATCGCCGGTGCCTTGAAACCGGCATCGGCCAGAAATTTCTGAATGCGCTCGGGGTGGGCCATCAACGGCGCCAGCAGCGCCTGGTTCGCGTGTTGCCGCTGTAGCGAAGGCACCATGCCGGCCAGGCCGAGCCAGCTTTGCAACTGGTCGTGGTCGACCATCGATTGCAATCGCTGCTCCAGCGCTTCCTCACGCTGCAACGTCTGCTCGATGGTGTCGCCCTGCACCAGATAGAACTGGCTGTTGTTGCCGAGGCCGGCGATCTCGCGGATCTGTGCATCCTGCGCGGCAAGCGCGGTGGGAGGCGCGATCAGCAGATGGATATCGTCGTCGTGACTCAGGCGCCACCAGCCCGGTATCGCGATCAGCACCAGCAGTGCCAGTGCGAGTGCGCCGCGCATACCCGATCCGAAGTGACGCACGCTGTTCTGCAGTGCCAGTGCGCAACGCACCGGCGACGATGACAGCGGTTTCGCCGGGCGTTGCAGCAAGGCCGGCAACAGCCAGAACACGCTGAGGCAGGCGGCCAGCATGCCGGTCATCGCGAACACGGCCATCTGGCGCAAGGCGGGAAACGGAACCAGGCCAAGCAACGCGTAGCCCAATAGCGACGTACCCAGCGCCAGCAGCAGCGCAGGGCGCACCTGGCGCAAACCATTCGCCGCCTGCCAGCGTTCGCCGGCGTTCGCACGTGCGCTCAGGTACTGGATCGAATAATCCACCGCCTCGCCAAGCAGGGCGGCGCCGAAGACGAGAGTGAGCAGATAGATCTGGCCGAACACCAGCAGCGTGACCGTGGTCGCGGCGACGACACCCACGGCGGTGGACAGGAATGCCAGCAGCAGCGGGCCCGGCGAACGGAACACGCCGAGCAACAGCAGCGCGATGCCCAACGAAGAAATCCAGCCGACCATGTGCACGTCGTGCTCTGCGCCAGCGCGTGCCGCGGCCGCATAGAACACCGCGCCGGTGCGCAGCAGGTGCGTGCCGGGATAATCACGTTCGATCGCCTGCTCGGCGCGAGTCAGCGCAGCCAGTGCCTGACGCTGCACGGTGTCGTTGTAGGACGAGCCGTGCAAAGTGGCGGTGACCATCACATAGCTGCGGTTGTCGCGATGCGCGGTGAGCAGGTTGTCCTCGGGCAGCAGCGACGAGCGCGTCCATGGCTGTTGATCCTGCCAGTGCTGCAGCCAGCCGAACGGGTCGTCCTGCAATGGCACGCCGACGCTGGTCAGAAACGGTTCGTTGAGATGTCGCGCCAGCGCTTGTGCCGGATCATAGTCAGCGCGTGACAGCGCCGCGCGATCGGCATCGGAGAGAAGCACGAAGCGATGCGCGAGATAAGGCGCCACGAACTGTTGCAGATCGAACGGCGGCAATTCGGCGAGCACCGATTCAAAGACACCATCCTTCGCCAGTGCGGCGCCCAGTGCGCGCGCCGCCGCCTTGGCGCGATCGTCATCGGTGTTCTCCAGCAGCAGCACCATGCGATCGCCGTTCGCGTGGGCGAGTTGCTGCGCCGCGACTTCAGCCAGCGGGTTGCGTTCGGTGTTCGGCAACATCGCCAGCAGGTCGGTCTGGATCGGCAGGCCGCCACGGCCAAACATTAGCCACGCGCCGAGAGTGGCGATCGCCAGTGTCGCAACAGCGAACAGTCCGGCGCGCACCCATAGAGCATGCCGGTTGTTCATGGCGCGCCGAGTGCGTGCTGTTCCAGTGCGCTGAGCGCACCGGCAGGTCGGGCGCCGCTGAAGCGGATGCGGGTGCTGGTGCCGTCCTGCATGTCGATGCGGATGCCTTCAAGGAACGCATCGCCGTCCAGCTCGATGCTTCCCAGCACGCGCGCCATGCGTTCCTGCTTCGGTGTGAAATGCAGCGTCCATTGCGCGGCTGTGCCGCTCGCTTGCAGATCGAACTGGCGCAGCACTTCCTCCGGCTGGCCGGACAGCATCGACTGCAGCATCTGCGAGATCTGGCTGACCCCGCGATCGTTGCGCATCGGCTGCAGCTGACCTTGCGCATCGACGCGCGCACTGTGGTTGCCGGTTAGCGCGAGGGTCTCCTGGTAAGGCACCTGCACTTGCCACAGCATGCCGTGCCCGAGCACAAACAACAGCTGCCCGGAACTGACCTGCGGCTGCGAAAGCACCGGATTCGAGCGGGTCTGACTGAATTCGGCGCGCATCGCGGCATGCTTGCCGAGTTCGGCGAGCACGCTGTTCAGCAGGACGGTATCGGTGGTTCCGGCATGCGCCGCGAAGCCGACACAGCACAGCAGGATCGCGATCAGGCGACGCATGTACGCACTCCCCGCAGGCGTCGCCATAACAGGCGTGGTGCACGCGGCAACATGCCAAGCAACAGTCGCGTATGCATGGCCGAGATGCGTAGGTTGTCGTGCAGCATGCGAAAGTGCGACAGCCCGTTTTCCGGATAGATCACCCGGGTGGACAGGTTGCGCATCGGCACTCCGCGCCAGGCCAGCCTCACCGCCATCTCGGTATCGAAATCCATGCGCGCCGGCAACGGCGCGCGGGCGATCTCCGCACACGTGGCGGTCAGCGGATACAGGCGATAGCCGCACATCGAATCGCGAATCGCGAACGACAGCGTCTCCACCCATACGAAGAAGTGGGTGACATAGCGACCGTAGAGTCGTGCGCGCGGCACGCTGTCGTCGTATACCGCATGACCGCAGATCAGCGCACACGGATGAGCGCGTGCTACGGCCAGAAATTGTGGAGCGTCGCGGGTATCGTGCTGGCCGTCGGCATCGATCTGCAGCGCGTGGGTGTAGCCGGCTTCATGCGCGGCGAGCAGGCCGGTGGTGAGCGCGCAGCCCTTGCCCTGATTGTGCGGCAGCCGCAGCAGTTGAACGCCGGATACTTCGCGAACGAGCGTGTCCAGCACGTCGCGCGTGGCGGCATCGCTGCCGTCGTCCACGATCATCACCGGCAGCTCATGCGCGCGCAATGCATGCACGGTGCGCGCGATGGTGTCCTTGTGGTTGTAGATCGGAATCAGCGCGCACGGCGCGAAGACTCCTGCAACCGTTGCGCCTGCGTGCATCCGGTCGGTGTCAGCGGTCGAGCAGCGAGTGCACCGTGGCGATCACGTCGCCCACCGTACGCACATTCTTGAAATCCTCGGGCTTGATGCGCATCCCGGTCATGTCCTGCACCTGGATCGCCAGGTCCACCGCGTCGATGCTGTCCAGCTCCAGGTCGGTGAACAGATGGGCCGCCGGCGTGACTCGTGTCGGCTCGATCTCGAAGGTGTCATGCAACACCTTCCTGAGCCTGCTCAGGATGTCTTCGTCGCTGATCCCTGCTGCCATCATCGTGCTCATAACTTTTCGCCTGCTCTTGCCCTGATCGGTTCCGTGTGCGCCGTTGCCTATCGGAATGCCTTTCGTCGAGCGCAGTCACGCGCATGGGACGACGGCATCCCGATCCTGGTACCGGCTTTGTGATAATCGGCGTTGACCGATCTGCCCGCGAAGCGGGCCCCCTGAAGCAAGCTTTGCCTTTCCGCGCAAAGCCTTACACATTGTCACAATGGCCTGCATGGTAACAGAATCGTGAGCAACATGGCTCCGGCTGTGCGCCCTGCAGGAGCCGCGCGCCGGCACAAAAAAGCCGCCGGCGGACCGGCGGCTCTCAAGTTGGCAACCCGATGCTTACTGACCGCGCATGCGGCCCTGGAAGCGGGTGCTGTTGTTGCCCATGTGCGGCAGCTTGATCTTGCCGATCGCGTTGATGCGCTCCTCGGCCAGACGATCGGCGGCCAGGTAGGTCGGCACGTTCTGCGTCTTGGAGATCTCGAAGATGCGGCCCAGGTTGTAATAGATCGTGCGCATCATGCGCATCGCGCGCTCGCGGTTGTAGCCGTCGATTTCCAGCGACACGTTCATCACGCCGCCGGCATTGACCGCGTAATCCGGTGCGTACAGCACGCCGCGGCGGGCCAGTTCATCACCGATCTCGTCGGTGGCCAGCTGGTTGTTCGCGGCGCCGCAGATGATCTTCGCCTTGATGCGGTCGATCGTCTGCGTGTTGACGGTGCCGCCCAGAGCGCACGGCGAATACACGTCGGCGTCGACGTCGTAGATCTCGTCCAGGCCCACAGCCTCGCAACCGAGCTCGTCGACGCAGCGCTGCACCGCATCCTTGTTGATGTCGGTGACAAACACTTTCGCGCCCTGCTCGCGCAGCAGCTTGATGAACTCGCTGCCGACATGGCCGCAACCCTGCACGGCGTAGCTGTACTTGCCCACGTCCTCGTTGCCGTGCTTGAACTGCAGCGCGGCCATCAGGCCCTGCAGAGTGCCGTACGCGGTGAACGGCGACGGATCACCCGAGCCGCCATGCACCTGGTGCACGCCGGTCACGTATTCGGTTTCACGGAACACGTATTCCATGTCGTTGACGTCGATGCCGACGTCCTCGGCGGTGATGTAGCGGCCGTTCAACGAGTTGACGAAGCGACCGAAAGCGCGGAACAGCGCCTCGGACTTGTCCCTGCTCGGATCGCCGATGATCACCGCCTTGCCGCCACCCAGGTTCAGGCCGGCCACGGCGTTCTTGAACGTCATGCCGCGCGACAGGCGCAGCACGTCGTTCACGGCCTCCTGCTCGGTCTTGTACGGCCACATGCGCAAACCGCCGAGCGCAGGGCCCAGCACCGTATTGTGGATCGCGATGATGGCCTTCAGGCCGGCGTCCTTGTTGTGGCAAAAGACGACTTCTTCGTGACCGGTTTTGGCGATGGTTTCAAAGATCATTGGAACGGTTGACTCCATGATTCGAGCTGCCTGGCGGCATCTCTAGAGGATTGGCGGGGAGGGGAAGCAATAACCCCGTCAGAGGGGAAGGTAAGCGGGAAGTTGACACTCCGGGACGACGTCCGGGCGGTGAACCAAAGCGTCAAGTTTAATACGTCGCCCCACGCGGTTGTGACGCGGCGCAACAAGTCGCGCGCGTATGGAGCGGCCGATACTCAAGGGAGCCCGATCGAACAGGCGCCTGCCCGGCGCCACAGCTCTGCTCCCCTGCTAGCAGGGGAGGGCCGGGGTGGGGTCGCTCTCCCCCCAATTCACCCTCTCAACCCGCAGAACCTCAGATGCTGAGCCACCTTCCCGGACGGAAGTGCCAGCCATCGCGATGCTGTTCCCAGCTCGCGTCCACATATCGATAGCCGGGCTTTTCCGGAAGCCACTGGCCCGGAACCAACACATAGCCGTGCCCGTCCCAGCGCGAATAACTGTGCGCCCATACATAGCCGTAGCGGGGCTTGACCGTCTCGACGACAAACGGCGGCGGCGGCTGCGGCGCCACCAGGTCGTGCGCATAGTAGGACGCCATCAACGGCTGATGCACCGCGCCTGGCTCTGAGCAACCACTGCCCAGGGCGGCGACCGCAGCGGCTAGCGAGACAACGGCAACAAGGCGAATGGACATGGTCGCGGCTTTCCTGTGGAGAGTTAGAGAGGTGCCGCGACGTTATACCGCTCGATGGGTATTTGCCCAACCTTGGTCGAGCCCGCTGGCTCTCGCCCCCACGTTTCCGCCGGCCAGTAAGCCAACCACCCCGCTCGAACAGCTACCCCGTAGGTTGGGGTGAGCGCAGCGATGCCCAACATGCACTCCA
>JBAPPP010000670.1:0-1854 GCA_049280175.1 Rhodanobacter sp. | reverse complement strand
AGCGACGCCGACCGTGGCGATCGTGCGGCCGCTGCCCTTGCCGATCTGGTTACCGAGCACGCCGCCAGCCACGGCGCCGATGATGGCGCCGGCTGTACCGCTATTGCGGCCCTGGGTGACATTGTGTTGCACACCTTGCACGGTGCCGCATTGATCGCAGCGCAGGTAAATGCCGTCCTGGCGCACCAACACTCCGTTGCTTGGGCTCGCGCTGGCAACGCCGATGCCGGCGAGGCTGAGCGCGGTGACGACGGACAGGGTCAGCAGGGGCTTGATGTTCATGTGTTTCTCCTTGAATGTCGGTGCGCAGGGGTGGGACGTTGACCAGTCTAGATAAGTCAGCTGAATCATTTGTCAAATTCGTCGGGTCGTGCCCCACTCGTCATCCCTGCGAAGGCAGGGACCCAGCGACTTCAAGTTCTTCGCGGCTGGGGTCCTGGGTCCCAGCCTTTGCAGGGATGACGCGCGGGAGAGTTGGCACCGTAGTGATGAGCTCAAGTAGTCGCATTCAGGTACTGCAAAGCATCACGGGCTGCTTTCTGAACCGGTCTGCGGAAGCCCGCCGTCTTCGCTTCGTCCCGCGCGTTTCAACAACCACGCCAGCACCGGCGGTGTGACCATCGCGGTGAGCAGCGACATGGCCACGATGATCGCGTAGATACGATTGGTGAAAACGCCAGCGGCCAGGCCGAGGCTGGCGATCACCACGCCCACTTCGCCGCGCGGCACCATGCCAAACCCAACGATCAGAGCGCTACGGTTACCCAGCGACAGCGCGCCGAGCCAGCCGCCGATAAGTTTGGAAATGATCGCGATCACGGTGACCACGGCGAGCATCAGCAGTGCGTCGGCGTTGGCCAGCTCGCGCAGGTCGATCTTGCTGCCGGTGACCACGAAGAAGAACGGCGTAAGCAACGCGAGCAACGGCACGGTCTGCTGCTCCAGCGTGTGTTGCTGGCGGGACTCCGAGGCGATCATGCCGGCCAGGAACGCGCCGATGATGGCAGCCAGCCCGAACAGGGTCGACAGGTAGGCCAGCCCAAGGCACAGCGCCAGCACGATCATTAACGGCGAATGCGGGCTGAGCGGCTGTTCCAGCCAGCTGGAGTTCCAGCGCATGACCCGCGCGCCGCCCCAGCCGACTACCGCGATAAATCCGATCGCGCCGGCCAGCACGATCAGCAGGTGCGCAAGATCGAAGCCGTCACCGCCCTGCAGCGAAACCACGACACCGAGCAACAGCATGGCGAGAATGTCGTCGATCACCGCGGCCCCGAGGATCACCTTGCTCTCGATGCGCTGCAGTGCGTTCAACTCCTGCAGCACGCGTGCCGTGATACCGGCGGAGGTGGCGACAAACGCGGCAGCGACGAACAGCGACTTGTCCCAGTTGAAGCCGCTGCCATGGGCCCACATGCTGCCCATGCCGAATGGCACCAGCACGCCCAGCACGCCGACGAGGAGTGCCACCTTGCCAACTTTCTTCAAATCTTCGAGCCGCGTTTCCAGGCCAACCGAGAACAGCAGCAGCACCACGCCGATCTCGGCCAGCACATCGAGCGGCATGCCGACGGCGATCTGATCGGGGGTGATCCAGCCGAGCAGCGACGGACCAATGACGCAGCCGGCGGCGATCTCGCCGACCACGCCAGGCAGTTTCAACCGCTGCGCAATCTCGCCGCCAATCTGCGCGGCGACGAACACGATGAACAAGGTCAACAGGATCTCGCTTGCGTGATGCATGTGGCGCGCATCCAGATCGTCGGCAGTACCTGCATGCTACATGCAGACCGATGCAGACGTGACCCTTGAAGCCCGCGTAGGTTGGGGTGAGCGCAGCGATGCCCAACACCC
>JBAPPP010000669.1:0-13038 GCA_049280175.1 Rhodanobacter sp. | reverse complement strand
CGCCAGCTCGATGCCGCTGAGCGTATGCAGCAGCGAATGCAGCAGACCGTGTGCTCGGTCGGGTGCTGGCGACGACTTGCCTGACATCTTTACGAACTCACGCTGCTGGCCGGCAGCATTGGCTGCGGCTTGATGACGCTTCAAGGCGATTCAGAACAGCGCTACTCCCGAGCCGGATTGCCCATGTCGGTAAGTGCGGTCGGCAGAAGAAAAGGTTGCGCGACGTCATCGCGAGTGTTGGGTTGCAGCGGGCGCAGCAAGGCGGTAGATCGCCCCCTTGCTGCGGTGGCCGTTCAGTGACGTGGAGCTTCAATCCGGCGCGTCGGCCGCCCCAGGTGTTGAAAACCTGGTTACGGCGTCTTGCCCGCCTGCAGGCCCTGCACGATGGCCAGCGACCGTTTCACATGCTCATCCGGATGAAGGTGATCCGTCTCCGAGGAGAGCGTGGCGACGATCTTGCCGTTGCTGGCGATGACGAAGGTCGTGCGGGAGATAAAGGCATGGTCGATTGCCACACCGCGCACATCGTTCATGCCCGGCTGTGCTGCCTCGGCTTTCAGATCATAAGAGTGCGCGATCTTGACGTCAGCATCGGAGGCCACCGGAAACTTGCCTGCGCAGTAGTTCGGATCCGCTGAAAAGGTATTGAGTCGTTCGATGCTGTCGGCCGAGACACCGATGATGGTCGCGCCTGCCGCATCGAATTTTTCGCGACTGGCTGCAAAGCTGTGTGCTTCGAGATCGCAACCGCCCGTATAGGCCGACGGGTAGAAGTACACCACGACCGGCCCTTTCTTGAGGGCATCGGCAAGAGAGAAAGTGAAATCCTTGCCGGCCAGGCTTGCCTCGGCTGTGAATGTGGGTGCGGTGACACCCGGTGCGAGTGCGGCGACGGCCGGCAACGCTGCAGCCAGCGCCACTACCAGCACACCCAGTGCTATCGATCCTGCAAGACGCTTTTTCATTTCTGTGATCCTTATAGAAGAGCATCGATTCGGCACGGAGCACTTCCCTGCTTCGATCCGCTGCCCACTTGACGTTGAACCGCCCCGGATTTTCCGGGGATCCCGATACTAGATGAGGCGTCCTCGCGCGACTTTGCCAATGCCCCCAGATGCTTCGCCACAGACATGCCTGTGGTTACCTGCCCGAAGCACTGCGGCCATCCGGATCGTCTGCTGCCAACTACGCCACATCAGAGAGTAGCCCTTTCTCCAACTGGTATGGAACGCGGTCGGCGGCATCAGTCGAGAAGCCAGCGCAGCGCATCGACGGAGTCCCGTGGATGACGCCCGCGGCGCAGCTGATGAACGCCCTGCTGCGTCAGCCGCTGCACGAAGCGATGCCAGCCCGGCTGTCCGGCCGCATACGACTGGTCCGCGAACATCCGCGCAGCGATTTCGTCGGCGGGAACAGGACTCAACAGGACATCGGGACCTTCGGCCGGTTCGCTGGAAACGAACACCGCGCCAACCAGCTCCATGGGAGCCGCCGCGAGTCGGCCACGTTCCTGGCGCAAATCGACTTCGAACTTCTCGACGCCACTACGGCGACGGATGATGGGAGCCTGGCTGATCCAGCTCCGGGTCGCTTCGTCGTCGACGAAACGCAGCGCATCGGCCTGCACATGCAGGTAATTGGCGACGCCGGTAGCGAGCAGGCTCTCGGGCTGCACGAAGACGGCGTCTTCGGCGAGAAAATCCAGACCCTGCAGCAAGCTGTGCAAGGCCAGCGTCGATTTACCCGAGCCACTGGCCCCCAGCAACAAGACGCCGCGTCCCTGCCGGCCGACACAGGCGCCATGCAGGGGGACCAGGCCTAGCCCGCGCGTCGCCAGGGTGAAGACGGCAAATTCGATGAGCTCATAACGTAGATGGTAGGGGCGATCGAGCATGTCCTCCGAAGCCACCACCAATGCGCGATGCTGCTCGGGCGCCAGCACCACGTAGTTCGACGCATCCATCACGCCGCAGAGCAGCCCCGCACCGGACTGCACCCGCACCGGTGGCGGCTCGGCGGTTTGCGGCGAAGCCTGGCGCGGCAGCAGACGCAGTTCGATGCGGAACTCCGGCGTGATCATCGGCAATGAGTGCGAAGGCAGTCCGGCGTAGGCGGCCTCGACCAGATCCAATAGCGCCTCACTGGTGCTTTCGAAGCTGAAGCGTCCGCCCAGGATCTGCCGGCTCATCGAGAAGCGGTGGCGGGATCGCTCACAAAAAGGGTCCGCAGCTGCTTCGCTGACGCCGGCGCGGAAGTCAGGGCCATTATCTTCGGTCAAAAGTTTCAGCCGTCTTGATTGCACAGCGCACTGCACGAAGCCCCATAGATTGATCAGTGAGTGCGGATAAAGCAGAAAAAGGTTGCGCCTGCGCCGCCGGCTCAAGCGATCCGGGGAATCTTTCGGTCGACTGACGCCTTCGGACCGCGCTTGCGGCACACGACATCCAAATATTTTGCCGCATGAGGCAACCGAAGATGCGCGCCGCGGCACTTACGTCCAAGCAGCATTGAACGCTGGAGCCGGCACGCCGGCAGCACGGACGCCGATGCGTTGCCGCCGCTTGTCCCCATGGCTTACGAGGCCCCTTCGAGATGCTAAAGATTCAGGTCGGTCACTCTTATTTCCTGAGTTACGACCGGAAACAGTGGGAACGCGGCAAGCCCTATCCCCCGCTCGCCACGATCCAGGTCGCTGCACTCCTCAGGCAGATGGGGCATGAGGTCGCTCTGTTCGACGCGATGCTTGCCGACGGCGTTGAAGACTACGCAGGGGCCCTGCAATCCGCACGCCCGGATGTAGTGGTGTTCTACGAGGACAACTTCAACTACCTGACCAAGATGTGTCTTGGCCGGATGCGCGAAGCGGCCTGCCAGATGATCGCCGAAGCGCACGCCCACGGCGCCCGTGTAATTGTTGCGGGCTCCGACGCTTCGGACCATCCGGATGCCTTTCTCTCGGCGGGTGCCGATGCCGTACTGATCGGCGAAGGTGTTGCGGCCCTGATCGAATTGTTCAAGCGGCTGGAGCGCGATTCGAGTATCGACACGCTGGACTGGATATCCGGGATTGCCGGAGTCGCCACCTTGGCGGGTGGGCAAACGCAACTAACCCGCGTGGGCGTGATGCCGCCGGATCCGCGGTTGATTGGCCATCCCGCATGGGATCTGGTCGATATCGAACGCTATCGGACGATGTGGCTTGAGCGGCATGGCTACTTCAGTCTCAACATGGCAGCGTCCCGCGGCTGTCCGTTCCGCTGCAACTGGTGCGCCAAGCCGATCTGGGGCAACCACTACAACCAGCGTAGTGCGCAGGACGTGGCCGCGGAGATGACTTATCTGAAAAAGATGTTCAAGCCTGATCACATCTGGCTGGCGGACGACATCTTCGGCTTCCACGTCGACTGGGTAACGGAGTTCGGCGAGCATCTGAGCGCCGACGACGGGTCAGTCCCGTTCACCATTCAAACCCGCGCCGACCTGATGAGCGAGCGGATGGCCACCGCCCTGGAACATGCCGGGTGCGCGGAGGCCTGGCTGGGTGCCGAAAGCGGCAGTCAGCGTGTGCTGGACGCGATGAACAAAGGCACAAAAGTTCCCGACCTTATCGCCGCCCGTAAGCGGATGGGCGAGCACGGCATCCGCGTGGGTTTCTTCATCCAGCTGGGTTATCTGGGCGAGCAACTGGACGATCTGTTGGCGACCCGGGAGCTGATCACACAGGCCGTTCCGGATGACATCGGCGTCAGCGTTTCGTATCCGCTGCCAGGCACGAAATTCTACGAACAGGTCAAGGCACAGCTGGGCGCAAAGACGCATTGGCAGGACAGTGGCGATCTGGCCATGATGTTCCGCGGCGCCTACGACTCGGACTTCTATCGCAGCGTGCGCGACCTGCTACACGAGCTGGTCACCCTGCAGCAATCGAAGGCCACCGAGCCACCGGAGCGTTACGACGAAGCCAGTACGGCGCTCGATGGGCGATGGGATGCACTGGTCGCCAGCGAGCATGCGCACCGTAGCAAAGACGCAACCGCGTCACCGGCCACGACGACGCAAGACAATGCCCAGCCGGCTCGCCATGTTGCCACCGCTCAAAATCGTTAAGGCCGGCTTGCGCCGCACCACCGAAGCGCTCGCCGCTGAGCTGGCGCTGGCGCGACCGAACGGGGCGACGCCGGAGTGGAGCGACCTCGAATGGCAGCTGGCATCGGCCGCTGCCGCCGCGCACGGCGTGTCGCCCCTGCTCTGCAAATTCTCCACCTGGGAAAACCCCGAGTGGCGGCTGTTCCTCACCAGTCAGCGGGCACACGTCGAGCATCGTCATCGACGCATTGCGGCGTTGCTTGAGCGCATTGACGTCGATGCCCGCGCGGCTGGGCTGGCCATCGTTCCGCTGAAGGGCTCCGCGCTGCACGCCATTGGAATCTACGTGCCGGGTGACCGTCCGATGGCCGACATCGACCTGCTGGTGCACGAGGACGATGCCGAGCAAGCGGGCAAGCTGTTGCTGGATCTCAGCTATGTGGAGTCGTTCGTCGCATGGAAACATCGTGTCTACAAGCCAGCGATGGACGAACCCGTTGGAGGACTGGGTGAGCACCGCGACACTCCGATCAATATCGAGCTGCATACGCGCATCCAGGAGCGGCTTCCGGTATCGGCGATCGACATCACCGGCCGTATCTATCCGCAGCAGCCCAAGCCCGGTCTGAATCCCTATCCGTCGAACGGCGCCCTGATGAACCACCTGCTGCTGCATTCGGCGGGCAACATCTGTGGCCGCAGCCTGCGCCTGTTGCACCTGAATGACATCGCGCTGCTGGCCCAGCGCATGACCACAGGCGACTGGGACGTCTTGTGGGATGAACATGCGGCCGACTCTCCCTGGTGGGCGTTACCGCCGCTCCGTCTGCTCGCTCGCTACTACCCCGATGCGATTCCTGACGTTGTGCTCGCCCGGCTCGAACACGACTGCCACCCTCTGCTGCGGACGATCTCGCGGCATCAGACGCTGACCCAGGTTTCGTGCTCGGAACTGTGGTTGCATGCACTCGCCGGCATCGAATGGTCCCGCTCACTGGGCGAAGTGGTGCACTACGTCAGGAATCGTGTCAGACCTCCCAAAGAGGCCGTCAAGGAGCGTGCCGACATGGTACGGACACAGTTATGGCTGCAGGGGCAAAGCTGGGTCAGGCAGAAACAGGGCCGACGCATCATGACCTTGCTTACTCAACAGGTGCCGCGGTTGGATACCTTGTACGTCGTACGTGCAGCACTAGAGTCGCCGGGGCTTCGGTGACAAGGCATCAGACAGCGGAATGGTCAGCAAGGTAGTCGACGACGTGCATACCGGAGAGCAATACCACAATTTCATTCTGGCCTCGCGGCGAGACCGGATGGTGCGCGCCAGGTTTCAGAAGATCGCGCTGGATCTGCTACCCAAGGGCGCAGACGTGCTCGATTTTGGTGCGGGAACCGGTATCGATGCAAAAACCTATGCTGCCAATGGCCATCTGACTTTCGTGTACGAACCTGCCGCAGCGATGTGCGAATACCTGGCGCAGTACTGCCACGACGAAATCGCCCGCAAGACCATGATCACGGTGACATCGCCGCTTACCTGCAAGGTGCAGGCCGTCACGGCCAACTTTGCGGTGCTTAACCATTTCGAGGATCACACCCTGCTTTTTGAAGAGTTGTCGCGGGTGGTCCACCAAGGCGGTTTTGTTCTGGCCAACATGCTCAACCCGTATTACCTCGGCGATGCGCGTTACAGCTGGTGGCGCGAGAACATCATGAACCTTGTGCGCCGTGGTCACTACGCCATCGCAAGTGAAAGCCGCATCCATCGTTTTGCGCCACGTGTCGTGGCACAGGCAGCAGCTCCGCATTTCCGGCTGGAACGCCTCATGCCGCGTGGCTTCGGGCTGGCTACCGATCTGTACATGTTTTTGCTATTTCGGCGGATCTGAAATGTGGAAGGACTGGATAAGGCCGTTCGTGCGTCCACCGCCGCAGTGGTCAACGGTTGCCGTTGCACCTCCACAGCAGGCAGTCACCGCTACCTTGCGCTGGGATGGCGAATCGGCAGATGTCACGGCAGATCACACCGTGGCTTCGCTCGTGCCGTTGATGATCGCGACCAGTCTTGATGCCGGCCAACGTCCCGTACTCGAGTACCGCGATAGCGCTACAGGAAAGCTACTCGGTGTTTTGCGCCTGACACGGTCGGCGTCAGTCGCTACCGCAGAGACATCGATCACCCTCTACTACGTCACAGCCGGCGAACACCACTGTCTGCGCTGGCCGCTGCGTTCGTGGAGCACGTGGCTGCAGAACCGCCTCATGCTGAAAAATCGCTTGCCGCAGCACTTCTCTCCGGAGCCTGCCGCGGTACAACAGCTCATGATCGCCTACCTGTGCCCGCGACCAGTGGTCCTTGTCTCTGTCAGCGCGCCAGGCCACCAGAATATCTTCCCGATGGATTTGATCGGCCCGCTGCAGCGGAGCGGACTTTTTTCGCTCGCGCTACGCAGCACCAGCGCATCCGTGCCCGTCATGCGCGAAGCGCGCAAAGTTGCCCTGTCCAGCATCCCCGGAACAATGAAGGCGCTCGTTTACAAGCTCGCCGAGCAACACAGGCATCCACTCCCCGACTGGGACGCGCTTCCGTTTCCTGTTCGGCCGTCGAGGGAATTTGGCATTCCTGCCGTCGCTGCGGCGCTACGCATCCAGGAGCTGGACATCGTGCATAGTCAGGAAGTCGGCTCGCATACGCTGTTCCTTGGCCGCATCGTTTCCGACGAAACCCTGGCGGATGGCGCACAGCTGCATCACACGGCCGGCTTTCATCAAGCCTATCGCCAGCGACATGGCAAGCCGTTCGCGCAGATCTAGCCCGCGTAGGTTGGGGTGAGTGCCAGCGAAGCCCAACACCCCGCACGACAGTGTTGTCCGCCGCGAAACAGATATCCCGATACACCCGTGACGTACCCACCGTTCAACTGTTCCTACGGGTCGCCGCCGGCACCGCTTCTTCAAATGCCGTCCACTCCCCGCGTGCAGCGCCCTGCACGCGCGTGGGCAACCCGCTATCGCGACGTAGCCTCCTGCGCAAACGAACGAAGGGGCGCTCGATCAGAAAATAGGACGCCAGCGCTGCTACAAACGCAAACATCAGGTTCTGCGGAAATGCATGGATCCATGCGTCAGATCGGTGATTGAAGAAAGGCGATTGCCACAGATACAGCGAGTAGCTCAGCACGCCGAGAAAGACCACGGGTTTCCAGTTCAGGAAGCGTCCGGCCAATGAGCTCGCATGACGCGTGCTCGACTCGATCAGCAACGCAATGCATATGTTCATCACCGGTGATCCCAGCAGGATCGCCACGGTATGGCTGCCCATGCGATTGATCAGCAACACCAGCGGTATCGCCAGCACCAGCCAGGGACTGTCGGTTAGCCGCAGGTACCACGCTCGGGTCAGCAACCATGGCCGCAGCAGAGCCAAGGCACAACCCGCGGCCAGGTAATCGAACGTTGCGGGAAAACTCGTCAACATGCCATTGAGCGAATGAGGATCGACATGGAAAATCCATTCACGGATAGCTACACGCACCAGCGGACCGATGAAGATCGCCGCGACGGCGACGATCAGGGCGCGACGTTCGCGCAAGAGCAGCAGAGTCAGCGGCCACAGCAGATAAAACTGCTCCTCGACCGACAACGACCACAGATGCCCGATCGGCAAACCGCGATTTGTCTCGAAATTAACGGTGTACGTGAGGGCGTAAGCAAAATCCCGGCCCGTCAGATGGACTACACCCAACAGCGTCGCAATGGCCATGACCAGAATGAACGCATAGAACGCGGGGAAGATGCGCACTATCCGCCGCAAGTAGAACCGCTTCAACGAGATGACCCCCGTCATCTCGCGCTCGCTCATCAGCAGCGAGGTGATGAGGAAGCCGGAAATCACGAAGAACACCAGTACGCCAAGATGGGCGACATCTCCGCACCAGCGGCCGTATTCCGGGATGGATACGGGAAAATGCAGCGTGCCGCAGAGGTGTCCGTAGACCACCATCAGGATCGAGATCGCCCGGATTCCGTCCAGTGACGGAATGCGCCTAGCCGTCGAGTTCGACATGCTTGCTCCGTCGTGCCACGAAAGGGGAATGCTGCGGATACAAAGCCTGGAATGCCTGAACGGTGTAGTCGGCGTCCTCCAGCATCGCGTTGCGCTGCGCTTCCCTGGCGAGTCGCAGCCGCAGTCCCTCATTACCAAGTACTTCGCAGATGGCGTTCGCCAACTCAGCCCAGTCCTTGATGGGCACGGCCAAGGCCGCAGAAGGCGACCACTCCACGAAATGCCCTACCGCTGTACCGACCGCAGGTACGCCGGCCACCGCGGCTTCCAGCAGGACCAGCGGGCCAGCCTCGTGCAATGAAGACATCACCAGCAGATCGGCGGCCTCCATCATCGGGCGCAATTCGCGCTGCGTCTTGAATCCATGAAAGCGCACGTGACGTTCCAGTCCAAGCTGGCAAGCAAGCCGTTGCATCTCGCCTTGCAGCGTATCCTCGCCGACGATATCCATCTCAAATTCCAGCCCCATGTCGACCAGGACGGCCAGCGCCCGCAGCAGTGTCGGCTGATCCTTGACGCGATTGAGGCTGCCGACGTGGATCAGCCGTGCCTGCCTCGCGCTGCGCTCGCGTGGCGCGAGCGGCGGCCATGCCTGCAAGTCGACGCCGAGCGGCAAGCGCCGCGCCTTGAGGCCGAGCGCGTGCAGTGAATCGATGATCGGCGCACTGGCCGCTGTGATGGCATCGGTGCCGCGCAGCACGCATGCTTCGCGCAACCGCCCTTTCCAGTTCCGTCGACCGCCGTAGTCGATCTCGCGCAATGCGACCAGCTCACCACCGGCGATATGCACCAGGCTCGGAAGCCACAGCAGCTTCGCCGCGGCCACGGCAACCAGGCTGCAGGGACCGGAGAAGATCGCATGAACCAGATCGAACGGCGCGCGGCGATGCTCGGCGCGGATCGCCGCAATCGCACGCAGCCGGGTCCAGTGGTCGCCGATATTGTGGATCGTGGCGCCGGCGAGTTGCCAGCGACCCGCGACGGCCTCCTGATGCAGCGCGAAGACATGCACTTCGTGTGCTCGAGCCAGTCGCTCGATCAGCGCCAGCAATACCGGGATCACCCGGAACTCGCCGGTGCGATCCACGCCACCTGGAACCACCAGAGCGAGCTTCACGACGTCCTCCGTTGCCGGTCGTCGTGAACTTGCGCATACGCGTCGGCCCACTGACGGCCCACCGCAGTGAACGATAGCGCCGCGTCGAAGTGGGCGCGTACCTGCTCCGGCGAGAGCCGGCTGCTGGCGACATCGACCAGCGCCTCGGCCAGCCGAGCTGCATCACCGCGGGGCCACAGCTTGCCGACATTGCCGTTGTCGGTCAGTGCGCGAAAGGATGGAATATCCGTGACTACCGGCACCACACCGCAAGCCAGCGCCTCCAGCAATGCATAGCCGGAGCCCTCGGCGTGGCTGCCAGAGACGAAGATATCCGCCGATTGCATTAGGGTCTCGACGTGCGTGTGCTTCACCTTGCCCAACAGATGTACCCGTTCGCGGAGCTGCGGATCTTGTTCGATGCGCTGCTGCACTTCGTCGAACAGCGGGGCGCTGCCGAACGCACACCATAGCTGCAGGCCGGGCAGTTGCGATGCGGCCCGGGCCACGCCGTCAAGCACGGCCAGCGGGTCCTTGCCGGAGCTCAGGTGTCCTACCCAGAGGACGCAGGGATCACCATACAGCCCGGTCTCGACGCGGGCATCGACGCGGCTGCCCGGAGCAAAACGGCTGCTGGATTCCGGGATCGCGAACAGCCGCAGTTGCGGTCCGAACAAACCGGCGTCGCTGAATGGCCGTGCCTGCTCGAGCGCCGTGAAAGCAACGCCCGAAACAGCTGCATACCAGCGCCTGTGTTGTCGTCGTCGCCACCAGCGTGGCGGCCGGCTGGCGTGATCCTGAAAAAGAATCGGCAGTAGCGGCAGGCATCGCGACACGGCAAATGCGTCCCCGACAAAGTCCAGACCGTTTGCATGCAGCACGTCGGCCCTGATATCGGTGAGCAGACGGGCAAAACGGCGGCCGCGGCCCGCCGCCCCGAGCCCTCTGATATCGATGAAGTGGTAGTCGATGCCATTTCGGGTCAGCCGGTCGTCGCGCGCCGCTGCCTGGACCACGGTAACCCGGGTTCCGCCACTGGCAGCTACTTCAGCGATATCCACCAGCGAATGCCATCGCTCGAGAACCTCGTCATGCGCGAGGCCCGCTGGTGCTTGCAGGAAGTTGATCTGCGCCACGTGCAAGGTCGCCATCGCTACGCGCCGGTGATTTGCGGCTTGCGCAGTTGCACGAAACGGTTGGCGATATTGAGTTCCCACGGATGGTTGTAGCGCCGGTGACGATAGCGCCACGATGCCATGGCACTGATGCTGCGCTTGGCCCAATGCGGAGCCTGCTGATCCTGTACGGTGGGAAAGCGGCAGCGCAGCACGGTAACGAAATCGTAGATGCGCTGACGCAGTTTATCGGTGAGCCATGGCGCGTCGGCATGGCAGGCATAGTCCACCCATTTGCGCTCCGTCCATTCGTCCGGCGTCGAGGGGAATACCACCGGTTCACCATTCACGTCGAGCAACGGCATTGATTCACGCTTGCCGCGATCCTTTTCGTGTTTGCTGCCCTCCGGCAAAGGCGTGTAGATGTAGGTGATGATTTCCGAGGCGGGATTGATGCGTTTCAGTTCGCGGATGAATTCGAACGTCAGCTCGGTTTCCTGTTCGGTATTGACCGGTGGCGCCAGCATGAAGGAGAACTCGGGGATCACACCATGGCGCTGACACAGCTTGGCCACGGCCAGTGTTTGATCCGGGCGCGTGCCTTTGCGGATTTCCTTGAGCATCGCACCGCTCGGTGACTCGGCGCCGATATAGGCCATGCGCAATTTGCTTTTGCGCACCAGTTCCCAGGTGCTTTCGGAAAGATTGAGCAGCGCATCCGCGCGTGCAAAGCACCACCAGGGCATTTCGAGCTTGGCCATGACCTTGAGCATCGGGATCATGTCCTGCTCGCGATCAAAGAAGTTGTGATCGTAAAAGAGGATGGAGTCGGCGCCCAGTTCGTACTTGAGATAGTTCAGCTCGCGCTCAAGGCGCTCGGTCGGCGGCAGCGAGGTGGCCCCGCCAAACATCGCCGCCACGCCACAGAACGTACAGCGGAAACGACAACCGATCGACGCCTGGTGCGCAGCGGTACGGCGCCCAAGAAAACTGCCCGAAAGATACTTGTCCGGGTCGCCCACCTTTTCGTAAGGCAGTACCAGCGCCGCATCGTCGCGGTGGAAGTGGCGGTTGGGGTTATGCACGATGTTTCCGTCGCGGCGCCAGGACAAACCACCGATCCTGGCCAGCGCATCATCACCGCCACCGCGGCCCAGCGTAGAAACCAGCTCGACCAGGCTTTCATCACCCTGCCCGCGAACCGCATAGTCCACATACGGCGCAGCCAACGTGGTGTCGGTGTAGAGCGTGGGGAAATAGCCGCCCCAGATGATCGACATCGACGGATAGCGTTCGCGTATCGCCTTGGACACGGCAATCGCCGGCGCTACCTGCGGGCCACCCATGATGCCGATGCCGATGCTGTCGAAGTGCTGTTTCCCGGCGGCGGCCAAGGTCGCGCTCACCAGATCACGATCAATATTGCCGTCCACTATGTGGCTGTCGCCGAAGCGATCCAGATTCGCCGCCAGGTTCAGCAGCGCCAGCGGAAAGCGCGGGTGCGTGGTGACGGTCGGGTTGACCAGCAGCGTGTTGGGACGATGAGTCATAAGACGTCTTCAGGTACTCGTTGATCAGGCCAGGCGCCGCAGCTGGAACACCAGCGCCACCGGCACTTCCAGCGCCATGCGGTCGAAGCGCGCGTCGGCGGGGATGTCGGCCGGGTCGAGCATGGGTTCCAGTACCCGCTCGATCTGCAACCCGAGCGTCGCGCAGGCGGCATGCCAATCGCTGTAGAGGTGCTGCGTATGCCGCACGGCATAGCGCTGGTCGCCGTGCTTGAAATCGCGCAGCCAGCCGAGCGCGTGCCCGATCGGATGCACGTCGCTGCATAACAGCGTGCCGCCGGGCCGGGTCACCCGGCACAGTTCGGCCAGCGCCTGTTGCAGATGCTCAAGGTGTCCGACGACCAGGCCGCAGATTGTCAGATCCGCCAAGGCATCGGGCACGGGCAAAGCCGACAGACTCCCCTGCACCAGCTCGATCTCGGCATCGGGGTCTGGAGGCAGCGCGCTCAGCTCCGCGCCAGCGCGTTGCAACATCTCCGGCGAAAGATCCACGCCGATCACGCGAGCCGCTCCACGTCGCAACGCATGCAGCATGTAGCGTCCACTGCCACACCCGACATCGAGCACGGCCTGTCCCGGCAGCGTGGCAGGCATCAGCCCGAGCATGGCGCGCTCTTCGGCCTGCATGACAGGGTTGTGCGCATGCGCCGGATAACTGGGTGCCCACAACGCGTAAGCTTCCGCAGGATTGAGAGTCGATGGGCGTGACATCAGTAGCTCCGCGCTTCAATGCCAGAATCACATTCGCGCTCGTTCCGATCAGCGATCAGTTCGAGCCCGGGTTCGAGCGCGACCAGCGCTGGCTCGGCCAGCGTCCTGGCCAACAACTTCGGTTTGCCGTCCAGCGTCACCGACACAGCTTCCACGCCGGCGACTGCAAACCATTCCGCGAAATCCATATCGGCAATACAGGGGACGCCATTGCGCACGACGGCGCGAATCTGGCTGCGTTCAATGTCCACCAGACTGCGTGCCTCATCGCCAGCGCGATCCTCGACAATCACCAGGTCCGCAGGTAAGCCCGGCGCGAGGCTGCCGCGCGAAGGCATACGCAGGATGCGGGCAGCCTGCGTCGTGACCAACCCCAGCAGCTGCCTGGGGCTGAGC
>JBAPPP010000668.1:0-6775 GCA_049280175.1 Rhodanobacter sp. | reverse complement strand
GGACGAAGACAGCTGCAAACCCGATGAAGGCTAGCGTCGCCAATATGCGTGTTTCGACTTTCATCAAGATCATGCCCATCATCGGCGCAAGGATCACAGCGAAAATGCCCAGTGGTGCAGTCACCATTCCCGCGTCGACGGCGCGATAACCGAGATACTCCTGAATCCACTGCGGCAGGATCACCAGGTTCGCGAAGAAGATCGCATAGGCGACCGAGATCGCTACGGTGCCGCCGAGGAAGTTGCGGCCGGCGAACAATCGTAGATCGACGATCGGCTTCTCTTCGGTCAGCTCCCAGATCACGAAGAACGCAAGGCCAATCAATGCAAATATGCCCAGCGCACAGATGACAGGTGAGTTGAACCAATCCAGATCTTTGCCTTTGTCGAGCATGACTTGCAGTGCAGCGACCCAGCCGATCAGGGCGAGCAGTCCAACCGTATCAATCGGCGAACGACGAGTGGCCGTTTCACGATCGCGATAAATCCACCACACGACCGCAGCAGCGAATATGCCTACCGGTACGTTGATGTAGAAGATCCACGACCAGCTGTATCTATCGGTGATCCAGCCGCCCAAAGCCGGACCGACGATAGGACCGACTGTTGCCGTCATGGCCCACAACGATAGTGCGCTACCACCCTTGTCCTTTGGGAACGTGGAGAGCAGCAGCGCTTGCGACAGCGGTATCAGTGGACCGGCTGCCACGCCCTGCAGCACGCGGGCCGCCAGCAACACTGAAAGGTTGGGTGCAATGCCGCACAGCGCAGACGCAATCACGAACAGCAGAATCGCTCCGACGAATAGTTTGACCTGGCCGATGCGCTGAGTGAGCCAGCCCGTGAGCGGGATCGACACCGCGTTGGCAGCGGAGAACACGGTGATCACCCACGTGCCTTCGTCCACCGAAACGCCAAGATCACCTGACAGCGTGGGAATGGCCACGTTGGCGATGGAGGAGTCGAGCACGTTCATGAACGTGGCAAGTGCAACGGCGAAGGCGCCGAGCGCAAACCGCACTCCCGTCAGAGGTGCCGGGGCCGGTGTAGCGGCGGGAGCGGTTGGGTCCATGGGCGTGCGGCCATGTAGGTGTCAATGCAGCGCTTGGTGGCTCTAGTACCTGCCGGATCACATGGATCGTTGAAGAGAGCAGGGGGACTTTGGAAGGCGTTTGGGACGGTCAGCTGTGCTCCCATCGCTGGCCGAAACGCGAGGGGGAACGATCATGGCACTTCGTAAGTGAGTCCGATGTGGAAACGCTGCCTTACAAGGTATGTCGCCGCTGCGCTAACGCGGAGTCTGCCGTGGATTGGCCGGGAAGGCCTGCGGAAATCCCCAATGTGCGCCTCTCGTCGCAGACATAGTCTGCGCGATGGTCTCGCGGCTTGGGTGCAATGGCGCGCGAATCCGTCGCAAGCGGGCCTCCCGAATGTAGCTGGCAGGGACGGCCCTCTACGTAGTTTTACCTATTTGCGAGCCGTAGTTTGCCTATCGAATCGTCGATGGCCTTCTGCTCTGATAAGAAAGGATCATGAGCGGTGGCGGTCATCCGCAATCAGGTTTGATCCCTTGTTCTTCTTCTCTTCTCCCCGTGCGTGCTGACCGCTCACTCGCAGGTCCCTTCAACCGCAGCGACTGGAATCGCCGCGAGCTGGATTTATGGGCACTGTATCGAAGTTGAGGTGGTCAATGAACAGCGTACAAATCGAACAGAAGAGTTATGAGATGCCCCCGCGCGAAGGGATCAGCGTCGCGCACTTTCTCACGGTAGCCGACATCGACCGATCGGCTAAGTTCTACGAAACGGTCTTCGGCGGTCGCACGCTAAGCAGAGGCGACAGCAAGGGTGCGCCTGGTTATATTCAGATCGCGAATACGTGGTTGCTTGTCAACGTTGGGGGCGGACCGACTCCGGACAAGCCATCCGTAACACTCAGCGTCCTCGCTGATCCGGATAAGATCAGCAGCTTTATGAATATCCGCGTCGCGGATATTCAAGCGTGCTACAAATTATGGAAAAGTCGGGGAGCCGAGTTCATCACGGAGCCGAAGGAAAAGTACGGCGAGACTCGCTGCTACATCCGTGATCCTGACGGTTATATTATCGAGGTCGGACAGAGCAAGCCGGATTTCACGTACGGCTAGTGCGCGGCCGCAACGGGACACGGATCTAAACGCTAACGGATGTCCGCCTAATGCCAGCCCACTGGCGCGACGATGCGACCCCGCCCACGCGATGCCCATATTCAACTCAATGCCCCATCGCGTCTGCTTCGCGTGGCGGTCTAATCCGGTTACCCCCGACGAGCTCTAACTTCGAATCGCTGGGCACGCCATCCACCCTTGACGAGAGGAGCGGATCCACTATGTCTCACCACTATTCCGGGCCAAACTTTGGTTTTCCACACGGCGACGCACGCCTTGACCTCACGGACATCTATGCGTTTCCGAAACCAGGAGACACGGGCAAATCCATCCTCATCATGAACGTGCATCCGTCGAGTTCCGTGGTGCCGGTAGCGCCGACGACGCGTGAACCCTTCGCGCCAATGGGGCTGTACGAGATCAAGATCGATACGGACGGTGATGCGGTAGCCGACGTGGCTTTTCGCATGCGTGTGTCGTCCGGACCTGGCGATTCCCAAAGCGTGGCACTGACACGCACGGTGGGGCCGTCTGCGGCGGGAGTGGACGGCGATGGCGAGATCATCCTGGAGGATGCACCGGTGTCGATGGGACGCGAGGCGCTCGTGTCGACCAAGGGTGACTATCGGTTTTTCGCTGGCTGGCGAAGTGATCCATTTTTCTTCGACACGCTCGGCGCGCTGGATGGACTACGTTTCACCGGGCACGATTTCTTCCATGACAAGGACGTTTGCAGCTTCGTGATCGAACTGCCCAACATGGAACTGGGTGCAGGACCCGTACGCCTGTGGGCCCGTACGATGGATGGTGGGATCGGACGGTATGTACAGGTGGAGCGCGGCGCGCGCCCGCAACAGGCCGTGTTTCTACCAGGTGATCAACAAGGCGACTACATGGCAGCTGAACCCGTCGACGACGCGCGTTTCGTCGGCACCTTCGCGCACTCGCTCGAACATGCTGGAGGCTACGCACCGGAGGAAGCACAGCGGGTAGCGAGGACGCTGTTGCCTGACCTGCTGTCCTACGACCCGACGCAGCCGGCTTCGTTTCCGCGCAACGGACGAAACCTCACCGACGATGCCGCCGATCAGTTCATCGCGATTTTCACCAATGGCCGGATCATGAGCGACAACGTCGGACCGCACAAAGATCTGCTTGGCGAGTTTCCTTATCTTGGGCCGCCGCACGGCGAGTGATGATCTCGAACACGCGTCGCGTGATTTACGACAGCATGCCGATAAGCACGGCCGGCAGAGCAATGCCCATGCTGGTCCTGCTGCTTTGCGGCAACGCTGCGGCGTGGTGGTGGGCGATGGCGGAAGGGCGACACGAACCGCTTTTTCTCGGGTCCTGCCTGCTGGCCTACGGCTTTGGACTTCGGCACGCTTTCGATGCAGACCACATCGCCGCCATCGACAACGTGACGCGCTCACTTGCGAGAGACATGGGCGCGCCTGTGACCGTGGGACTGTGGTTTGCCCTGGGTCACTCGACCGTGGTCGTGTCGGCCTGCGCGCTTGTCGCGCTGATGGTCGGCCAACCGCAAGCGTGGCTGCCGCGACTGGTGGCGTGGGGCAGCCTCGGCGGCTCGCTTTTCTCCGTGCTATTTCTTTGCGCGGCCGCAGGCATCAATGCTGCATCGCTGCCTGCCATGCTATGTGCATGGCGGCGTGGCAGCTCCTGCAATGCGGCGCAGTCCGGCCCCCGCGGTTTGCTTGCCGCCGCTGTCGGCGCCGTCACGCAACTGGTGAGTCGCCCCTGGCACATGCTGCTTGTCGGACTGCTGTTCGGACTCGGTTTCGACACCGCCAGCGAAGTCGGCCTGCTTGGCCTTTCCGCGAGTACCGCGCTGCATATGCCATCTCAGGCCTCGATCATGATCCTGCCGGTATTGTTCACCGTCGGCATGTCGCTGGCCGATGCGTCGGACGGCGCGATCATGGCGCGTGCCTACAGTTGGGCAACCGAACTACCGCAACGAAGACTCACCTACAACCTTGTCGTCACCAGTCTTTCCGTCCTCGCGGCTGTGATCGTCGCAGCGGTCGAGCTCGGCGATCTAGTCAGACAAAAGTTCAGCCTGCGCGGTATGGTGTGGCGCTTCATTGCGTGGACATGCGATCACTCTGAGCTCGTCGGAGTCCTTATTTTCACGACGCTGCTGGGCAGCTGGCTGGTCGTGCTGCTTGGTCGATTGGCCACTCTGCCGAGCGTGGTGTCGCACGACGTCTCTGCCGACCGGCTTAGTCCTTATGTGAATCCATACAGCGATGAGGGTTAGCAAGTTTCGCGGCAAGAGAGCTGGCAGAATCGCTGATCACCCTCGCCTGAAAACCATCAACACGATCTCCAGCATGATCAGGAGAACCACCGAAATCTCGAGCATTTCGGTACGACGGCTCGACGCTTCCTCGTACAGCGCGGCATAGGTATCGCGGATGATCGAAAGTTTCCGGTCGACCGATTCACCCAGTGCCGGAACGCGGAATAGCCCGAGAGCCGCGCTATAGACCCGGGCCAGGTAAACGTCCTCGGTCACCTGCAGGGCGTTGTCCACTCGCTCGGTAAGCTCGGTGACCTCGGCGACCAACGTGTACAGGCGCCGCGCCAGATGCGCGAATCGACGCGAAGCAAGCAGCGACATGGCGCCGTGCGCGTTTTCCACGCGGTCGTACATGCGTGGAAGCTCATCGTCGAGCAACGTGTCGTAGTATCGAAACTCGACAAGTTGGGCGTTCGCCACTTCGATGACGTCCGCCACGTCGGTGTCGCGCCGCGGCTCGTAGATGAAAGCCCTGTCCCATGTGAGGACAACCATGTCGTCCGCGTAGTAGGAGAAGCTTCGCGCGAGGAGCTCCCGGTTGGATGCTGCGGACAGAGCGCGCTTCTCCCCCGACAGAAGTGCAGCAAGATCCACGCGGTTGCGCAGCTCCGCTGCATCCAGCGGCTCGCTGAATGCGTGCACTGTTCCGATGAGATAGTCCTCGTCGAGCGCGGCATCCACCGCGGGGCGATCGAGTGCGGGCAAGATGACCTCGCAAACGCGAGCGAGCAGGTTCGTCCAGAAGGTGATGGACGACTTTGGCCCGACGGCACGGTCCAGCGCATCGAAGTCGGCAACGAATGCATCCCACGTTAGGTCAGCCACGGTGACTCGCGCGGCCAGGGCAGCCACACCGAAGTCATACAGTCGCACCGATAGTTCGGCGGTCACCTCGCGGTTGCCCAACGTCAGCAGGGTCGATCCGAGCGCCAGCTGCAAGGGTGCCACGCCAAAGTTGAGCGCCTTGGGCGGCGTGCTGGTCAGTTGGGCTCGGCTGACCTTGCCACTTTCACGCATTGCCCAAAGGGACTCGGCCTGCGTGAGATCGATGGTATAGGCGATATCGAACAGACGTAGTGCGGCAACTTCCCCGGACCTGACTGCCAAGTCTTTCGAGTCCACGTTGACTAACCCTGCGATATGAAGATCATCAGTGTAGTCCTCGGGTATGACAGAAGCCGCGAAGCATGTGTGGTTGTCGTGAGGCGGAGTCGGGAGCCCCGAGTCTGGTTCACACCGGCAAGGTAGGCGGAGATAGTCGGGTGAAACGCCTGGCTTGGCTTTTGTCCGTTTGTTTACCTTGCGATCGTCTCGCATGGGCCTCAGTTGATGATGCCGGTGCTTTAACGACTTTCGTTTGCCGGTGCGTCTGCTCCGATGCCGGCCTCAACTTGGCCGTTGTTGATCGATAGCGATGCCCAGAGAATCAGTCCGATCTGTTGAGTGGATCTTGCCGAGATAGCGAAGGGATAAAACCTTTGCTTCTCCATGTACTCCAGCATGGCAGGAGCGGTCGGCGCGCTGACATCGCGTCACTGCGCATTGCGCCTGGTGCCTGTTTGCCAAGTGAATGGATGGCCAAATAAATGCTGTGTGGCATCGTGTGCCTCAGTGTGAATTCTTGCCAGGCCTTCAGGAGGGGATGGGGACGTGCTTGCACGATCGATGCTGCGAGCATGAAATTTCAGCCTGTGTCTCATTGTTGCGGCGCAGGAAGGTTCTGTAGAAATGTTGTTGTAGAGTCTCGGTCGCGCATGGCGTGGCGTCGCCTGCAGCGGCTCAAGGGTGGGTCGATTGCGGGGGAGGCGGGAGTAGCAAAATTTTTTTGCCACTAAATTTAGATCGATCTAAATTTATGGCGTGATCTGCAACGACTCAAAGGTGAGTTGCAGGAACACGGGATGGGCAAATTTTTTTGCCAGAAAATTTAGATCGATCTAAATTCATTTGATGGCGACAGCTAGCACTGCTCAAACGAGCTAGCGTTGCACTTTTGGGGAGGTACGAACGTGACCGCACGTAAGCTAACGATCTTGTTCAGGACGGTAATGACGGGTGCTGCGTTGTGCGCCGTGACCGGCGCCAGCGCGATGGCCGCAAGCGATGCGATGCCGAGCGACTCGGTCAATCCGCTGGTCGGCAGCAGCAATGGCGGCAACACGTTTCCCGGCGCCACGATGCCTTTTGGCATGTTGCAGTGGAGTCCCGAGAACACCCGCGGCAAGCACACGCATACGGCGTCGCCGAGTGGTTACTTGTACGAGGCTGGCCGTATCCGCGGTTTCAGCCTCACCCATCTGTCAGGC
>JBAPPP010000667.1:0-11996 GCA_049280175.1 Rhodanobacter sp. | reverse complement strand
CTTGTGGGAGCGACTTCAGTCGCGATTGCACTACCCTGACTCTTCAAACAATCGCGGCTGAAGTCGCTCCCACAGGCTCTCGCGCACAGCATCTACTGGAGCACGACATGATCACGGTTCACCATCTGAACAACTCGCGCTCGCAGCGCATCCTGTGGCTGCTGGAAGAACTCGGTGTGCCTTACGAGATCAAGCGCTACCAACGCGATCCGAAAACCATGCTCGCGCCACCGGAATTGCGCCAGATCCATCCACTCGGCAAGTCGCCGGTGATCACCGATGGCGAGGTTACCCTGGCCGAATCCGGCGCGATCATCGAGTACCTCGCCGAGCGCTATGGCCAGAGTCGTCTGCTGCCACCTTCAGGCACACCCGAGCGGCTGCGCTGCAATTGCTGGCTGCACTATGCCGAAGGTTCGGCGATGCCTCCGCTGTTGCTGAAGTTGGTGTTTCGACGAGTCGAGACGGCACCCGCGCCGTTCTTCGTGAAGCCGATCGCCAAGGGGATTGCGCACAAGGTGCTGCACAGCTTTGTCGATCCGCAATTGAAGCTGCATCTGGATTATCTGGAAGGCGAGCTGGGCAAGAGCGCGTGGTTCGCCGGCGATGAGTTCAGCGCAGCCGACATCCAGCTGAGCTTTCCACTGGAAGCGTTCGTCGCCCGCGGCGGCCTGGACGAAAGCCGGCCACGACTGTGGGCGTTCCTGCAGCGCATTCATGCGCGACCGGCGTATCAGCGTGCGCTGCAGTCCGGCGGCGAATACAGCCTCGGCGGCTGAACCCCACCTCATGCTGAACGGGCAGCCTCACCGGGGCGGCCACGTCTACGCTCTGCTCACGACTCCGCTGGCAGTCTGCTGTCTCATTGCCATGGAGAAGACCGATGCGTAACCGAGATATCGAGCGCCAGATCCGTGACGCCGGCGAACAGGTCAGCGAGCGAGCGCGTCAGTACGCCGATGGTGCTGCCAGCCGTGCACAGAATCTGTTCGAGCGTGGTCGCCGCATCAGTGGACGCTTCGGCAAACAGAGTAATGACTACGGTCAGCGGCTGACGAATGCGGCCGAAGATTTCGCCGATGAAGCAAACTATCACTATCGCCGTCTGCGCCGTCAGGTGAGCCGCCACCCTACCGCCACTGTGGCGATTGTGGCCGGCACCATCGGCGCGTTCCTGCTGCTGCGCCGAGTGTTCCGCAGCGACGACGAGGAATGAAGTCCGCCATCGGCAGCGCATGAATCACGAAGGGTCGAATGCCCGCATCCGACCCTTCGTGACGCTTCCGCGATGCGGGCTTACCTGACTGCTGCGATGTCCACCTGGACACGCCGGTTCGGTGCGAGGCAGTCATGCAGTCGCTGGCCCGTCAGCTGCGGGCAATTGACCACCGGACTGGACTCGCCACGACCTTCGGTGCTGATCAGGTTTCCGTCCACGCCATGGCTGACCAGATAGTCGCGCACCGCATTGGCGCGCTTCAGCGAGAGATCGTCGTTGTGGGCCTTGTCACCGATGCGATCGGTGTAACCAACAAGGCTTACCGAGTGGATCTTCCTTACGTCACGCAGCTGAGTTACCAATTGGTCTAATTGATTGCGACCGCGGTCGGTCAAGCTGCGGATATCGGATCTGCCGAAAGCGAACAGCGCATCGGCCGATAGAGTCTCATGCGTGTTCTCGACCACTCTCGGCGGTGCTGGCGGTGGCGCCATCACGACGGGTCTGACCACGGTGCCCGGACATTGGCAGCCGGCCAATAACAACACGGCGATGGCAGCGGCCGTGATCACGCTCATGCGGATAGTCTTGTTCATAGTCACCATCCTTCAAGTGCTCAGTTGCCCCTGTCGGAGATATCGACGACAACCACGGATGCGACCGCAGCCCAGCGGCGACATGATCGCTGTAGAACTGCGCAGGCATCGATATCTGGTTGGCGCCACCCATGAGACTGCCATGAACGCGATGAAGGGAGGCTTACTTTTCCCGTACAAAGCGATGCCCAACATCCCGCATGTCGCCGGCAGGCACGCCCAGGCAAGCATCCGAACACCCTCTCCATCAAGAGAAAACCCGCCAATGGGCGGGTTTTCCTGGGCAGTACGGCTGACTCAGACAGTCTGCGGGTTCGGCTTGTCCGGATCGAGCTTGTATTCCTTGATCGCCCGGCTGACGTCCTTGGCGTTGACCTTGCCGTCCTTCGCCAGTGCGGCCAGTGCGGCATGGGCGATCCAGTAGCGGTCGACCTCGAAGAACTCGCGCAGATGCGCGCGCGTATCCGAACGGCCGAAGCCATCGGTACCCAGCACCGTGTAGCGCATGCTGTCGGGCATGAACGCGCGGATCTGGTCGGCGTATTCGCGCACATAATCGGTAGCGGCGATCGCCGGACCCTGCCGGCCATCCAGCAACCCGGTGACGTACGGAACGCGCTGTTCGGCTTCCGGATGCAAGCGGTTCCAGCGCTCAGCGTCGAAACCATCACGGCGCAACTCGATGAAGCTGGGCACCGACCAGACATCGGCATTCACGCCGAAGTCCTTCTCCAGCAATTCGGCCGCCGCAATCACCTCGCGCAGGATCGTGCCCGAACCGAGCAGCTGCACGCGCGGCTCGCCCTTCTTCGGCTTGCCACCATCCTTGAACAGATACATGCCCTTGATGATGCCTTCCTCGCTACCGACAGGCAGGTCAGGATGGCTGTAGTTCTCGTTCATCACGGTGATGTAGTAGTAGATGTCTTCCTGCTCCTGCATCATCCGGCGCGTGCCGTCCTGCAGGATCACCGCGACCTCATAAGAGAACGTCGGGTCATACGACTTCACGTTCGGGATCGCGCCGGACATCAGGTGCGAATGTCCGTCCTCATGCTGCAGGCCTTCGCCATTGAGCGTGGTGCGACCGGCGGTACCGCCGATCAGGAAGCCGCGCGAACGCATGTCGCCGGCCGCCCAGCACAGGTCGCCGATGCGCTGGAAACCAAACATGGAGTAGTAGATGAAGAACGGCAGCATCGCCTGGTTGCTGGTCGAATAGCTGGTCGCCGCAGCCATCCACGACGCCATGCCGCCGGCCTCGCTGATGCCCTGCTGCAGTACCTGGCCCTTCTGGTCTTCGCGGTAGTACAGCAGCTGGTCGGAATCCTGCGGCTTGTACTTCTGTCCGAACGGCGCATAGATGCCGATCTGGCGGAACATGCCTTCCATGCCGAACGTGCGTGCCTCATCGGCGACGATGGGCACCACGCGCTCGCCCAGCTGCTTGTCGCGCAGCAGCAGGTTCATGCCGCGCACCAGCGCCATGGTGGTGGAAATCTCGCGCTCGCCGGTGCCCTTGGTGATCTGCTCGAACGCGGCGAGATCCGGTGTCTTGAGTTTCACCTCGGCCTTGCGACGACGTTGCGGCAGGAAACCTCCCAGCGCGTTGCGACGCTCGAGCATGTACTGCACTTCCGGCGAGTCCTTGCCCGGGTTGTAGTACGGCACATCTTTCAGCTTGTCGTCGCTGATCGGAATCTGGAAGCGGTCGCGGAAGTGACGCACCGACTCCTCATCCAGCTTCTTCTGCTGATGGGTCGGGTTCAGCGATTCACCCGCGGCGCCCATGCCGTAACCCTTCACCGTCTTGGCCAGGATCACGGTCGGCATGCCCTTGGTATTCGACGCTGCGTGATACGCCGCATAGACCTTGTGCGGATCATGACCGCCACGGTTGAGGCGCCAGATATCGTCGTCGCTGAGGTTGGCGACCATCTCGCGCGTCTCCGGATACTTGCCGAAGAAATGCTCGCGCGTATATGCGCCGCCAAATGCCTTGTAGGCCTGGTATTCGCCGTCGACGGTTTCCATCATCAGCTTGCGCAGCACGCCCTTGGTGTCGCGCGCCAGCAGCGGATCCCAGTAGCTGCCCCAGACCAGCTTGATCGCGTTCCAGCCGGCGCCGCGGAACTGACCCTCCAGTTCCTGGATGATCTTGCCGTTGCCGCGCACCGGGCCGTCGAGCCGCTGCAGGTTGCAGTTGATCACGAAGATCAGATTGTCCAGCCCTTCGCGGCCGGCCAGCGAGATCGCGCCGAGCGACTCCGGCTCATCCGTTTCGCCATCGCCCAAGAAACACCAGATCTTGCGGTCGCTCTTGGGCACCAGGCCGCGGTGTTCCAGATACTTGAAGAACTGCGCCTGATAGATCGCCTGGATCGGACCCAGACCCATCGACACCGTCGGCACCTGCCAGTAATCCGGCATCAGCCATGGATGCGGATACGACGACAGTGCGCGACCTTTGCCGACCACTTCCATGCGGAACAGGTCGAGCTGATCCTCTTCCAGGCGACCCTCGAGGAACGAACGAGCGTAGATGCCGGGGCTGGAATGGCCCTGATGGAAGACCAGATCACCCGGATGGTCGGCACTCGGTGCGCGCCAGAAATGATTGAAGCCGACGTCGTACAACGTGGCCGACGACGCGAAGCTCGCGATATGCCCGCCCAGTTCGCCCGGCTTGCGATTCGCGCGCACAACCATCGCCATCGCGTTCCAGCGGATCAGCGTGCGGATGCGCCATTCCATCGCCGCATCGCCGGGCATTTTCGCCTCGTTGCCGGGCGCGATGGTGTTGACGTATTCAGTGGTCGGATCGAACGGCAGGTAGCCGCCGGCACGACGTGTGGAATCGACCATCCGCTCGAGCAGGAAGTGCGCACGTTCGGTGCCGTCGTGATGGATCACCGCATCGAGCGAGTCCATCCACTCCCGGGTTTCGGTGGGGTCGATGTCCTGATTGAGGATATCGTCGAGCTGATCCATGACTAGTCTCCGCAGCGCCGTTGCAGCGCCAAGCTTGAGGGGGTACCCGCCGCCGGGGATTGCGGCGGGATCAACGTCCAAGTCTAGCCGCTGGGCCGCATTGCTGCCAAATACCATCCGTGCGGCGCCGAATGGCCAGCCCGCAAGCCACGGCGCGTCGACACGAAGCCCTCTGACCGTCACGACTACGTCTTGATAACTTTGAGCTTGCCCAGAAGGCGGTCAGCTACATTGCCCTGCTTCCGTAGCGCTTCTGCTACCGCTGCACTCCTGCAACTTGCAGCTTCTTGGCTTGTCCGCACCATGTCACGTCGGAGATATCAAGCGTGAGCGCAATGGGATGGCCCAACGCTGCTACGGTCTTCCCACGGGCACATTTTTTATGACACCACCGATATAGAACCTACGCGCACCCTTCGAAACATTAGCCTCGTCGACAAGCCTCTGGTCGTCCTCGATCGCTGGTTTCGCGGCAGGGTCATCGACGGACATCTCGAGGCTGCCTGGCTCGGCTGCTGACATATACTTGCTTGACTTATATCCTCGCGCAAAGGTGCTTAGATCCACCTTGTATTCCGTGGGCCAAAAAGCATCACCCTTGCGCGCATTTTCGACGATACTCTCCAAGCCACCCTTGAACCGCCAGGCCCCATTCTCAGGCAAAGTCTGCTTGCTTATCACGACATACATGGAGTCGCCCGACACACGAACAAGCTTGACCAGTGCAGCCTTGTATTTATAGGATTTATCTGGCAATGCCGTCTGAAAATCCACCGCATAGATATCTCCGGGTTGGGGATTCGCCAATAAAGCTATTCGGGTTGCTGCCGCACTGTCTTTTGATACCGTACTCAGTGCTCGATTAATCCGGTCACCCGCAACGAGCACTCCAAATATAAAAAAGACACTCCATGGATACACTAGTTGCCATAACGTTCTTTTATAATTGGATTTTATGGCATTTATCGCTACCGCTATGGCTGGCGAATATTTATTCTTGGCATACAGCCCTGCCTGCGGATCCTTGATTTGATCGCCGCACAGGGTACACATGACTCCGGTGCGGCGCCCAAGGCTGAAGAAAGGCACGATCATCGACATGTATTTCATATACAAGGTGACTTCCACGCCACCCTTCGTCCTGCACGCCGGGCACGGCTCCTGTGACAAGAGGTCCGTGGTCAAGGGCTTGGTCACGATATCGTAAACGGCAAACATGTTGGTTTTCTCAATTCGGCAGGTGGATAGTTCCGCGCTTAATTACGCAGACCCTGGCGTTCTATTTCACCCAAGAACATTGCAGGATTTTTCTCGTATAAAGTCGCAAGATAGTTGGTGGAACCTTGATGCGCTCTATCGAAAACGGTGGTGGCTGCGTTCCAGAAATTCTGGTCGTCCGAATTACCGCCAGGCATCCTGTATTTGTTCCCATGATTGTCCGCAAGGACAATAACGGTGTCATCGCTCTTATACGTGATGGGCCCGGTATGCTTGGTGGTCGTGGTTACTTTATTATAAATCCATACCATGGTATGTGGACTTGTTTCAGCCACCCGCAACAGGCTCTTGGATTTTATATACATAATGCCAGGCGTTAAAAACCAGAATAACCCCATGCCAATCAGTAAAGCCGTCACAACGACCCCTAACCAACCAGGTATGATTTGATATTCCAGCGGCAATCCGGTCCCGTAGGGGAAAGCTGAGAAAAACCCCGCGGGCAAGCCCAGGCACAAGGGTCCCAGCACAAATGTGAATAAGACGCCCCTTCTGTAGCGTTTGAGAAGATATCCTCTCAAGTAGGCAAGCGCCGCGTGCTTGGTCATAACCCATTCCCTCGAAAATGTTCTGATTAATTCGAGCGGCGCCTGGCCGGTGCTACCGTCCGAGTCCACCTCGACTTGTCTTTCCGTCGCCGCATCCACAAGCGTCGCCTGCTCTACGTGTCACCGCCCTAGTCCTGAGCCTTGAGGCAAGTCGTGCCACTGGCTTCGGAAGCTCCGGCGCTAGTGAAAGCCAAGCAAGACCGTGCGCCACGCCAGCAGTTGACCTCGACTGGCACCACGGATGCGGCGTTGCCATCCGGCGCAATTTCCATGTCACCGGCATCGCGCAAGACAAGCTGGCCAGTTCAGATACATCCTACGGACCGGATTCAACCGGCGATATCAGAAACGTCTCAAAAGCAGTCGCGGTCAACCAACGGCCTGACGGACAACCGGCACGTCTGCGCGTATCCCGATGACGCATCACCGTCAGGCCTTGACGACTTAGTCGTCTTTCGACGGCGCTGTCCAGTCAGCATCCTTCTTCGCCGCTTGCTCAACGGTCGCCCAATAGTCCCACGCGAATTTCTGCACGCGCGGCGGCAGCTCGGTGAAGTTGGTACTTGCCTTGCGGCTCAATTCATCACCGGGCTGATTTGGCAGCTGCCCGCGGATTGCGTATTTGTGATCCTTGTACACCATGATCAGCTTGACGTCGGTTGGGTCCAGTCCGTCACATGCCATGTAGTACGCCACCAAAACCAGCGCCTGACCGTCGCCAAGCGGATCCTGCACACCAATGCGATCGTTCAACGGCTCGATAGCGCATACGGGGCCGCTGGTTTCCTTGATTTCCCAGCGGGTCAGGAAGCCGCCATGATCTTCGAGCAAGCCGTATGCGTGCAAAGAGCTCATGTCTTTCGGCGCGATCTGCGAACCGCCGTATTCGCCACCGAAAGCGAACACGCGCGAAGAACCATCGGGATCGCGATAATGCATCGCCTTGAGCAACTTTCCGTTCGCGTAGTAGCTACTCAGCTCGCGAAGGTCGGCGTACGCGGCATAGGGCTCGACCTTCAAGCTCTGTGCGAACGCAAAGCTGGTCAGCAAACTGGCGGCAAACGCCGCAACTAGGTGAGCGCGACGCATCGGCTGGTCTCCTGCATCAACGTTGCTTCTGATTCGCCGCAGCCCGGATCTGTGCATCTACAGCGACGATCGCGGTCATGTTCACCACACGGCGCGAAGTCGAGGCGGGCGTCAGGATGTGCGCAGGCTTGTCCAGACCCATCAGGATCGGCCCGATCGCCACGCCATCGGTCATCACCCGCACCATGTTGTAGGTGATGTTGGCAGCGTCGAGATTCGGCAGCACGTACAGGTTCGCGCGGCCGCTCAGGGTGGTGTGGGGGAACATGCGCTGGCGCAATGCGTCGTCCCACGCGGTGTCAGCCTGCATTTCGCCGTCCATCTCCAGCTTTGGCATGGCCGCCTTGAGCAGCTGGTAGACCTTGCGCATTTTCGCGGCGCTGGGATTGTCGTGGCTGCCGTAATTGGAGTGCGACAGCAGCGCCACCTTCGGCTCGATGCCGAACAATTTCAAACGATAACTGGCCTGCAGCGTAGCCTCGGCAATTTGTTCGGCCGTGGGATCGCACTGCACGTGAGTATCGAGGAAGAACCAGGCGCCCTTGTCGTTGATCACGCCGGTCATCGCCGAGGTGCACTGCACGCCGGGATCAAGACCGAAGATGCTGCGTAGGTAGCCGAGCTTCTTGTGATAACGACCGACCAGACCGCAGATCATGCCATCGGCTTCGCCGCGCTCAACCATCATTGCGGAGATCAGGGTTGGACGTGAGCGCAGCAGGTTCTTCGCTGCTGCCGGCGACACGCCACGGCGCTCGGTCAGCGCGTGATATTGCTGCCAGTAATCGTTGAAGCGCGGGTCGTCGTTGATATTGGTCAGCTCGAAATCGACGCCGGCACGCATGCGCAGAGACAGCCGCTCGATGCGTGCCTCGATCACGTCGGGACGACCGACCAGGATCGGGAACGCCAGCTTTTCGTCGATCACGGTCTGCACGGCACGCAGCACCGTCTCTTCCTCACCTTCGGCGTAAACCACGCGCTTGCGGTCAGTACGCGCGCGCTCGTACACCGGTTTCATCAGAAAGCCGGTGCGATAGATGAACTGGCCGAGCTTCTCTTTGTATGCCTCCATGTCGATGATCGGGCGAGTGGCTACGCCCGAATCCATCGCCGCTTCGGCCACGGCGGGCGCCAGCACCACCAACAGGCGTGGGTCGAACGGACGCGGAATGAGGTAGTCGACCCCAAAGGTGGGCACGTCACCACCGTAGGCACCGGCGAGATCGCCAGCCTCCATCCGCGCCAGCCCTGCGATCGCACGCACGCACGCTAGTTTCATCGATTCGTTGATGACGGTGGCACCGACGTCCAGCGCACCGCGGAAGATGTACGGGAAGCACAACGCGTTGTTGACCTGGTTCGGGTAGTCCGAGCGACCGGTCGCGATGATGCAGTCGGGCCGTACCCTCTTGGCGTCTTCCGGCGTGATCTCCGGACTGGGATTGGCCAGTGCGAGGATGATCGGTTTGTCCGCCATCGTGGCGACCATCTCCGGCTTAAGCACGCCGCCAGCGGACAGTCCAAGGAAGATGTCCGATCCGTCGACGATCTCGGCCAGCGTGCGCTTGGTCGTATCGCGCGCGTAACGCTGCTTGTCCGGATCCAGATGGTCACGACCGGTGTACAGCACGCCCTCGCGATCATAGGCGAGGATGTGCTCCGGCTTCACGCCGAGCGCTACCAGCATGTCCAGACAGGCGATGCCAGCCGCGCCCGCGCCAGCGGTGGACAGCTTTACATCCTCGATTTTCTTGCCGATCACTTCCAGCGCATTCAGCAGCGCTGCACCCACGATGATCGCGGTGCCATGCTGGTCGTCGTGGAATACCGGGATCTTCATCCGCTCGCGCAGCTTGCGCTCGACGATAAAGCACTCCGGCGCCTTGATGTCTTCCAGATTGATGCCGCCAAAGGTCGGTTCGAGGCTGGCGATGATGTCGACCAGCTTGTCCGGATCGTTCTCGTCGATCTCGATGTCGAACACATCGATGCCGGCGAATTTCTGAAACAAGACGCCCTTGCCCTCCATCACCGGCTTGGCCGCCAGCGGCCCGATGTTGCCCAGGCCCAGCACGGCGGTGCCGTTGGTGATCACCGCGACCAAGTTGGAGCGCGCGGTGTACTCGGCCGCCGTACCCGGATCCTCGACGATCGCGTCGCAGGCCGCGGCAACGCCGGGCGAATACGCCAGCGACAGATCGCGCTGCGTCAGCAGCGACGTGGTCGGCGTGACCTTGATCTTGCCGGGCCGCGGCAGGCGGTGATATTCGAGTGCGGCGAGGCGCAGATCTTCGGGGAGGGACATCGGATGCGTTTTTTTAGGGAGGGGGCGTCGCCCGCCACGGCGGAAGACTGCCACTGATGTTAGCACCGGGGCGGCCGGAACCGGCCTTGCCGCCCGCCCAGGGACGGAAGGCTAGACGTTCGACAGCAACTCGTCGCCCTGTACCCGGTTCATGTGGATGCCGTTGATGAATACCGAAAACGCCAGCTTGCCGGCCAGCCCGTGCACATGCTGCATCCACGGCGGCAGCCAGCGCGGCGGCAGGATCGCACCGGACTCGAAGTGCGGCTGCAGCGTGATCACGTCGTGCAGGGTCAGCTTGCCGGCAAACAGGTGGCGCAGCACGTCCATCCGCCGCTCCTTCAGTGCCCAGCGGAAAAATGTGTGCACGGTGAGCAGGCCGGACAGATAGACGTTGTCCTTGGCGAATGCCGCGCCGCCGCTCAGCGGCACCCCGCGAAACACGCGCTGGGTCGAATGGAAGCTGTCAGCCACGCTCTGCCCGCAGGCGCTGAAGTAACGATAGACCTCCACGAAGTCGGCGCCGTTGAGTGCCATGTCGATCGCCAGAATGCGCAGGCTGATGCGCTTGAGCCGAGCAATGTCGATCGCGCCGGACATAAGCTCGGCAAACACCGCCAGGCCCTCCTGCGTTGCGGTGACCCGTGGCGACGTGCGCGCCAGCGAGGTCAGCAGCGGCTGCCGACGGCCGTTCAGCGCGGTCAACGAGTGCACGAACGCCTCATGCGCGAGCAGCTGATGCCTGTCGTACTCGCTGAAACTGGTGCCTCCGCGCAAACGGATGCGGGTGGCGCCGGCGGCAGCTTTGGCGGTGAGCTCCGGATCCACTTCGACGTTGATGATTCCTGCGCCAAAGAACTCGTCCAGCGTCTTGCTCAGATCCGCACGCAACACATCCGCCGGAATGTTCGTGTTGCTGTCGTCGGCCAGCAGATCCGCGCCCAGCTCATTGGACAGCTCGACGAAATAGCGCGCCGCGTCGAGATTGCTGCGCTGGCTGCCGGGAATCAAATCACCCGGGCGTCCATACAGGGCTATCGATGGCGCGGTCACGGCGGCGGTACCGACCGACTCCAGCATTTCGGCAGCGATCCGCCAGGATTCAGCCGTACGGCCGAGATACTGTCCCAACGGATCATCGCTGCCTGCCTCCTGCTCGATCGCCGCCAACTCGGCGCGTGCCGCGGACAGATCGGGCCGCGTGTAAGTCACCTCGGGTAGCGCGAACTGACCCTTGCTGTAAGCCGCAATCAGGCGGTTCTCCAGCGACGCCGGCCATGCCACCGTAGGCAGGATATTGATGCCGCGCGCCGCAGCGAGCAGGCGCTTGTCGAGCTCGGCGTAGCGCTGCAACTCCGGTGCGATGGTGACGGTCGGTGAATTCATCGGCGTTCCTGACGGATCGCATCGACGCGCTCGATCAGCTCGGTGGCGATCGGGTCAGGCTTGAACGCGCTCATGAACCCGATCGGGCTGGCGGGAATGAAGGTGATGTCGCGGCCGAAGCGTGAGTCGGTCCGCAGCATCACCGTGATGCGCCGCGGATTGGTCAGCGTGGAGGCGTTGATGTTGATCACGTCGGCCAACGCGGTAAGCGCCTGCTGGCCACGATTCTTCACCAGCAGCTGATCGCCATCGAGCCAGACCTCATCAACCAGGTCGGAGATCAGCTTTCTGTACAGAACGAAGCCGACGATGAAAATCATCAGACTCGGCAGGAAAGACGGCCACAAGGGGTAGCCGCTACGCGTTGGAACGTTGCGCAAAGCCAGGATGGGCAGCAGCAGGAAAAGCAGCCAGATCACCGGAAATACGCGCTTGTAGAACACGGTCATCGTTGAGGACAGCCGACGCATGATGCGATCCATGAGGGTGATCCACCGATAGTAGTGCCAGACGCCCGATTCAGCACAGGCGCATAGACGGCTACTTGAACGGCTACTCGCGCTCGCGCTGCCCGCGATGTC
>JBAPPP010000666.1:0-7603 GCA_049280175.1 Rhodanobacter sp. | reverse complement strand
CGACTACCTGGCGCGCTTCGCGCATGTCGACCTGTTCCTCGACACCCTGCCTTACAACGCGCACACCACCGCGTCCGACGCCCTGTGGGCTGGCTGTCCGCTACTCACCTGCATTGGTGACACGTTTGCGGGACGCGTCGCCGCCAGCCTGCTCCATCACTCGGGCCTACCCGAACTCGTCACCGATACTGAAGAAGCATTTGTGGCGATGGCTTGCAAACTTGGCAACGACCGCGCAGCACTCGTCACCCTGCGCGAACATCTGCTGCAACAACGTGAGCAAAGTCCCTTGTTCGACATGCGCGGTTTTGCCGCCGACTTCAGTCATGCCGTGCAAGCGATCGGCGCACGTCATCGCACGGGTCAACCACCGATCGATCTGGACTGCTGAGGAAGGGAGCCATCATGAGCAAGCGGGAAAAACGCGCGCTGGAAGAACTGCAACTGGATCTGGTGCGGCTGCAGTACTGGCTGAAAGATAGTGGCAAGCGACTGCTGGTGATCTTTGAAGGACGCGATGCGGCAGGCAAGGGCGGCACCATCAAGCACATCACTGATGTGCTGGATACCCGCAGCTACCGCATCGTCGCGCTGGGCAAACCCAACGAGGTCGAAGCCAAGCAATGGTACTTCCAGCGCTACGTACCGCACCTGCCATCGGCCGGCGAGTTCGTGCTGTTCGATCGCAGCTGGTACAACCGCGCCGTGGTGGAGCCAGCGATGGGCTTCTGTACCGACGCCGAGTACATGGCGTTTCTCGATGCGGTGCCCGCGTTCGAGAAGCTGCTCACCGATGACGGCATCATCGTGCTCAAGTACTGGCTGGCCGTGGATCAGGCCGAGCAGGAAGAACGCTTCAGCCAGCGTGCCGAGAATCCACTCAAGCGCTGGAAGCTGTCGCCGGTGGACCTGGCCGTGCGACAGAAATATGTCGAGATCGGCAAGCTGCGCGACACCATGATCAAGCGCACGCACAGCAAGAAGGCGCCATGGTTCGTGGTCGATTTCAACGACCAAAAGCGTGGCCGGATCAACCTGATCCGGCATCTGCTGCAGCAACTTCCGCTGCAGGACGAACCAATCGCCAAGGTGAAGCTGCCCAAACTCAAGGGCCCACCCAAACTGGAACACGTCACCGACAAAGCATTGTGGGTACCCGATACGCTGTGATGTTCAGGCGGTGTGGAACCCGTGCCGGCTCTGATCGGGTTCGTCCTGGTCAGCCAAGTCCTCGCGACTGACACTCTCCACCCGCGCCGCTGGCGGTCCCTGGCGCAGCCAGCGTTCCAATCCATCCAGCGCATCCGCTGGCCCACTTGCCAGCACTTCGACGCAACCGTCCGGCCGGTTCTTCGCATGACCGCTCACACCCAGCGCCAACGCCTGGGTGCGGGCACTGGCGCGGTAGAACACGCCTTGCACCCTGCCACTGACAATGAACCTGGCCGTCGGCATTACTGGCCCCCGATCACCGCTGTCAGCAAGGCGGGAGTGATCGGGCCGATGAAGCGCTTGGCCACCTTGCCGGTCGGATCGATCACCCAGGTCGTGGGCAAACCACGTGGTTCGTCAAAGTCCTTGAGCGGCTTGTCCAGCGTGACCTGAGCGATCGGATACACCACCGGATGCTTGGCCACGAACGCCTTGATGTCGGCCGGGTCGCTGTCATCGTACGCAAGCCCGATCGCCGTCACATTCTTGTGTGTGCTGACGTAGCTGGAGATGTCCGGCATCTCCTTGATGCACGGCACGCACCAGGTCGCCCAGTAGTTCACGATCACCCACTTGCCGCGCTGCGCGGACAGATCGTATGCCTTGCCATCGAGCGTGGTGACGTGCAGCGCCGGCTGGGCGGGCATGGCGGCATGCGTCGGCAGCGCGAGAGCAAGCGCCACGGCCAGCATCGCTGACTTGAACAGGTTCGATCGCGGCAGGATGGAATGCAACGGGTTCATGCAGGGGTTTCCTTGGTATCGGGCGTGGGGTCGGCGCCCGGGGGATAAATCTGGTCGAGCTGGATGCCCAGCTTCGTCTCCAGTGATGTGGCCAGTGAGTTCAGCAACGCCAGTAACGTGGGCGACAATTCCACACCCAACGCCGCGGCTTCCTCCGCTGGCTCCAGCGGCAAACGATAGCGGGTATGGCCGTAAACCTGTAGCAGGTCGGTGCTGCCCGGATCGCGTCTGAGCAGCCAGCCACCCGACGCATCGCGCGTGACCAGTTCGGCGTGCTCGAGCTCACCGAGATACTCGCTGATCGAAGTGCCGTGCAGATACGGCTCGCTCAACTGCAAATCGGCTTGTTGCACGCTGTGACCCGCACGCCGGGCTTCGACGAGATGCCGAAGTACCAGCAGCAGGCCGAGGAATTCCGCGCCCTCCGGCAAGCCCTTCTTCGGCACCTGATATTCGAACGACGGGATCGAGGCGGTGATCGAAGCGCCGAGGATCACGATGGTCCACGACAGGTAGATCCATAGCAGGAAAATCGGAATCGCAGCCAGCGCGCCGTAGATCTGCTGATAGGTGTGTGCGCTATGCACGAACAGCCTGAAACCCCAGCGGACGATCTCGAACAGCACGGCGCCCAGCAGCGCGCCGATCGTCGCATCGCGTCGCGATACATGCTGGTTGGGCACCAGTGTGTACAGCAGCCACAGCGAAACGAAGGTCACCACGAACGGCAGCACGCGCAACAGGCGACCGCTCAGCCCGAGCTGCCCGGCCGTGTCCTGCAACAGCGGAAGCGCCGTGATGTAGGAGGTCAGGGCAACGCCGCCCACCACCAGAATCGGCCCCAGCGTCAGCGCAATCACATACAGCGACAGGCGCGAAGCCCAGCCGCGTGACTTGCTCACGCGCCAGATGCGATTCAACTGATCTTCAATGCTGACCATCATCGATATCGCGCTGAACAACATGACCAGCAGGCTGATCCAGGTCAGCTTGCTGGCGTTACTGGCGAATTCGTGCAACGCCGCCTGCACACGCTCGCCCGCCGCCGGCACGAAATGGTGAAACACGTAGTGGGCCAGCGTTTCCCGCGCGCTTTCGAACAACGGAAGCACCGGAAACACTGACAGCGCCGCCAGCACTGCCACCATCAGCGGCACCAGCGATACCAGCGTGATGTAAGACAGGGCGCCAGCGGTCTCGAAACAATTGTCATCGAGAAAACGCTGCCAGAGAAAGCGGCTGAAGCTCGATGTGCGGTCGCGGTCGTAACGCAAAGCCATGGATATCCCTTCGTGGACTGCCATCCCGCGATCGGCGTGACGGCAACATCGGCGGTATCGCTCGTTACACTAGCGTACCGCCACTGAATGTTTTCAACGCATGAACGAGATCCTGGTCCTCTATTACAGCCGCGGTGGGCATACCGCCCAGCTGGCACGGTTGATTGCCCGTGGCGTCGAGGAAGTCCCCGGCATGCGCGCTCGCCTGCGTCAGGTGCCTCCGGTGGCACCGGTGACCGAAACCGCGCAGCCACCGGAGCCCGAAGACGGCGCGCCGTATGTGCAGAAGCAGGATCTGCTCGAGTGTGTCGGACTGGCCATGGGCAGCCCTACCCGCTTCGGCAACATGGCCGCACCGCTGAAATATTTCCTGGACTGCACCGGCGCCGAATGGGCCAGCGGCACCCTCGTCGGCAAGCCGGCAGCCCTCTTCACTTCGACCAGCACCATGCATGGCGGCCAGGAATCGACCCTGCTGTCGATGGCGCTGCCGCTACTGCATCACGGCATGCTGCTGCTCGGCGTGCCGTATACCGAGCCGGCCCTGACCGCTACGCAAAGCGGCGGCACGCCCTACGGTGCCAGTCATGTTTCCGGCGCCAAGGGCGAAAATTCGATCAGCGAGCACGAGCGCGAACTGGCCCGCGCACTGGGTCGCCGACTCGCCGAAACCGCACGCAAGCTGGTAGCCGCCGGATGAGTGCAAGCATTCCATTGCCGAAAGAACAACGGCTGGGCCTGCTCGCCTGGGCTGCGCTGGTCGTGCTGCAACTGATCTGGCATGTCTGGCTGTTCCCGTCGCAACTCATGCCTACGTGGTTGGTGCTGGCGATCAGCGTGATACCGCTTCTATTGCCACTGTTGGCGATCCGCGATGCACGTCGCGCGCTGCTGTGGGTCGGCATCCTCAGCCTGTTCTACTTCTGCCACGGCATCGCCGAAGGCTGGAGCTCGTCCAGCGAACGCTGGCTGGCCCTGATCGAAATCGTGCTGACCCTGCTGCTGATCGGTACGTTGGGCGCTGGCGTCAAACGCAAACAACGCAACTAGCGGCGCCTGAAGACTCACTTCTGCGCGATCACCCAAACACCACCATGCTCTGGCGGCTCAGCGCCACCGGCTCACCGCGCGGCCCCCATAGCATCACGCTCTGTTGGGTGTAGCCGTCGCGGGCGGCGATAAGTTCGGCGTCGACGCGCCAGTCGTCCATGCCCAGGTCGTCGTAGCGGTCGCGCAGCAGTTCGATCATCCAGGTGAGCGAGCTGCCGGGGGTCGGCGTGGCGAACATCGACAGCGCGATCGGCGGGATGAAATCGGCGAACGCGAGCACGTGGGTTTCGTCTGGCTGGCCTTCATCGCGCAATGAGAGTTGCAGCACGGCATCACGTTGATGGCCGCCGCTGAATGGCAAGTCACCGCGCAGCCAGCTCGCGCGGAAGTGCTGGGTGAAAGCAGGCATCTGGCCTTCGACGTAACGTAGTTCGCGCGATGTCGCGTTCGTCACGGGTGGTTGTTGGGGCTGGAAGTTCAGTACCGATGGCCGCGCGCTGCCGAACACGGCAACCAGCCGGCACAGCGTCTGCTCGCCGTCGTACAGGCTGGCCTCGACCTGGGTGGCGCTGCGGCCTTCGCGCAGGCGTTGCGCGCGAATGCTCACCGTGCCGGCGGGTACCGGCGCCACGAACGTCGTCTGCAGGCTGCGAAGGGGCATGTCCGGATGCACCAGTTCGCGCATCGCGCGCAGGGCGAGTGCCGACTGCAGGCCGCCGAACGCACTGCGCCCCTGTAGCCAGTCTTCGCTGACCGTGGCCTGCCAGCTATCGCCGTGGCGTGTCACCGTCTGCATCGCTTCGGAAAATCGCATGATGGTGGCCTGCGCTGATGGAGTGGTTTTCGATGATGCCAGCACGGCGGATCGCGTGCGCATGTCTATACTCGACACCTTGAATCTGGACGGAGCACACCATGGGCTTCCTGCAGGATCCGCCACAACTGCCTCACCCGTATCGCGGGCCATATCGCAGCGACCGTGCGTTAGCTGCCTTGCTTGATCGCGCCTTGCCGGCCGAGCGCCGTGCGGCATTGGACGCTGATCTTGATCCGCTCGGCGACTACGCGCAGATGGCGTGGCAACGCGCTGCGCACAGCAGCCGCCGCAAGCCGGTACTCACGCAATGGGATGCCTGGGGTCGCCGGGTCGACCGCATCGAACTCACGACGGCCTGGCTGGAAGGCCCGCAGCTCACCACGCGTCACGCCGTGCTCGCCGCCGGGCACGAAGCGAACGCCAGTGCACGACTGGAGCAATTCGCCCGCGTCTACCTGTATCACCTTGCCAGTGAGTTCTATACCTGTCCGCTGGCGATGACCGACGGCGCCGCCACGGCGCTGAAAGCGTCAGGCAACCAGGAGCTGATCGAACGCGCGCTGCCGCATTTCCTAAGCCGCGACGCCGCCACGTTCTGGCTCAGCGGCCAGTGGATGACCGAAAATGCAGGCGGCTCCGATGTCGGCCTCAGCGAAACCATCGCGCGGCAGGATGCTGACGGCCAGTGGCGCTTGCATGGCCGCAAGTGGTTCAGCTCGGCCGTGGTCGGCGAAGCGGCACTGGCCTTGGCAAGGCCCGAGGGCGCTGGCACAGGCACCGCTGCACTCGCGCTGTTCTACACCGAGACAATGGACGGCGAACAGCGCAAGCCCGAGCTCGTCATCGACCGACTCAAGGACAAGCTCGGCACCCACGAACTACCCACCGCTGAAATCCATCTCGACGGCCTGCCCGCCTGGCCTCTGGGCGAGCTCGCCCACGGCGTGCGCCAGGTAGCGCCAATGCTCAACGTCACCCGTACCTGGAACTCGATTTGTGCGGTAGCCAGCATGGCGCGCGCAATCAGCCTCGCGCGCGATTACGCCACGCGACGGCAGGCGTTTGGCCGTCCATTGATCGAACAGCCGCTGCATGCGCAGACGCTGGCCGACATGCAGGCAGAGTTCGAAGGCGCATTCGCGCTCGCCTTCGAAGTTGCGCACTTGCTCGGACGGGTCGAGCACAACGCCGCCGCACCGCACGAAATAGCGCTGCTGCGCCTGCTCACGCCACTGGCCAAGCTGTGGACCGGCAAGCTGGCGGTGAAGCTGTGTTCGGAGGCGATGGAGTGTTTCGGTGGCGCCGGCTACATCGAGGACACCGGACTACCGCAATTGCTGCGCGACGCGCAGGTCTACGCGATCTGGGAAGGCACCACCAATGTGCTGTCGCTGGACAGCCTGCGCGCGCTCGCCGGTGACACGTTCGTGGCGCTGCGCACGGCGGTGAACGATTGGTTGGCTGGCGCTGGCGAGGCTGCCTCGGCCAGTGCGATCCAGTCTGCCATGGGCGCGGCGGAAGCTTATCTCGACAACCATGCTGCAAGTCGCGAATCGCTGGAAGCCGGCGCACGTGGCCTGGCGTTCACTCTCGCTCGCTGCGCGAGCGCTGCACTGCTGGCGCGACAGGCGAACTGGTCAAGCCTGCGCGGCGGCGATCCGTACCCGGCCGCTGCGCTTCAGCGCTTTGTTGGTCATGGACTCAATCGACTGGTGTCGCCAGATGCAGGCAACACTGCTTTACTGCTGGGATAGCGGGAACACTGATGATGCGGCGCGCTCTGCCCCCTCTCCCTTTGGGAGAGGGTTGGGGTGAGGGTCCGGTGTTCGCGGAACTGTTGAACCCTCGTCATCCCGGCGAAGACAGGGACCCAGCGCTTTTCGCTCTATCGTGGCATTGATGCGAACTATTGCTTCTTGAGCGTTTCGTCCTCCTGCGGAGGGCGAGTCACTTTTCTCTTGTGTGGCCAAGAGAAAAGTAACCAAAAGAGAAGGCCACCCCGCGCGGCGCTTGCCGGGCATCCATGCCCGGCAAGTCCGTGAGGCGGGGCCGGGCTTTTCGACAGGACTCCTGTCCTGACGAAAAGGAGTCGACATCCATGTCGACTCCCCTGCGGGCCTGTCGTCCCCGCCTCACCGCCGCACAGGGGCCCCGGGTAGAGCAGCGGGCATCCATGCCCGCACTCGGTGCGCAGCCGCTCCGCGGCTACGAGAGCGAAAGCGACCGCGAAAGCAGAAAGCAAAACGCAAAAAGCAAAAAGCAAAAAGCAAAAGGCAAAAGGCAAAAGGCAAAAGGCAAAAGGCAAAAGGCAAAAGGCAAAAGGTAAAAGCGCGTCAGCATGATATGCAATGTTTCGTTGACCCGACGCGCAAATCCCACGCATGAACCGTTCGCCCTGAGCGTAGTGCAGCGAAGTCGAAGGGCATTCGGGAAACTATTGGTGGACCAGATCAATAGTCTTTGGCTTTTTGGCTTTTTGGCTTTTTGGCTTTTTGGCTTTT
>JBAPPP010000665.1:0-2024 GCA_049280175.1 Rhodanobacter sp. | reverse complement strand
GGGCTATATCGAGACAGCACTGCCGCTGCTGACCGGCCGCACGCTGGCGAAGAATCTAACGTTTGATGCCGCTCTACGCTTCTCTGATTACAGCACTATCGGCCATACCAAGGCATGGCGTTGGGGCATTGATTGGGCGCTCGACGACAACGTGCGTCTGCGCGGCACCATGTCCAGCGCCGTGCGCGCGCCGAATATCGACGAGCTCTACAGCGGTCAGTGGCAGAACTACTTCTCTGTTACCGATCCGTGCTCTGTAAAGCAGCTCAAGAACGCGCCGAATCCTACGGTGCGAGCCGCAAACTGTCAGGCATTGGGTGTCCCGAGTGGCTGGACCTCAAGCAATTCGGCGACCATCGAAGGCGTGTCCGGCAGCAACCCAAATTTGAGGCCAGAGACGGGGTATACATGGACGGCCGGCATGGTTCTCACACCGAAGTTCCTGCCCGACTTTGGCGTTACGCTGGACTACTGGAATATCAGGCTGATCGATGCCATCACCGCAGTAAGCGGTGGAGATACTGCCAATCATTGCGTGGATGCAACCACAGGCATCAGCAATATCTATTGCAGCAGTGCCAAACGTGACCCGGTAACCCATGAGCTGGTCTTCATTAGATCGGTCAATCAGAACATCTCCGCGCTGAGCACCTCGGGTGTCGACATCGGTACGTACTATTCGCACCCGATGTTTGGCGGAAAGATGCGCTGGGACCTCAATGCAACCAAGGTGATTGCCTTCACCGAGCATCCGTTCCAGGAGGATCCCAGCGACACCGTGCAGGACAACGGCACACTGGGCTTCCCGAAATGGAAGGCTTCGCTACGGGCGACCTACACGTTGAACGAGTGGTTGTTCAACTGGAACATGCGTTACTTCACCTCGATGCTTCGCGTCACCAATGAGAGTTATCAATCGAACCCGACGCAGACCACGCCTATCCGCGCCGGTGCAGGCTTCTTCAACGACGTTCGCGCGGGCTATTCATTCAAGAACGGCTTGCAGGCCTATGTGGGTATCACCAACGTGTTCGACCGCAATCCGCCGGTAAGCCTTTTTGGAACAAGTTTCGGCAGTGCGCTGTATGACGCCATGGGTCGTAGCTACTACGCGGGCTTTGACTATAAGTTTTAGGCGCGTGATTTAGTCTAGGCTTGGAGAAGAAAGGCCGGCATTGCCGGCCTTTTTCAATTTCAACGATTCAGATTGGAGGGCACGTGGTGGCCCGATCAACGTCATCTTTTATTTGGATCCAGCTTGTTGAGTTCGAGAAATACTCATACTTCTGGACAGTCTGGAAGAACAGATTATTTGTCGGATTTTTGGAGCAAGACGAGACGGAGAGTGTTTCGCCGCTGATGGGGTTTTCCGGGAATATCACTCCTGCATCGGACTTGACGAGCTGACTATTACTAGCTCCAGCGGAGCTGGACGATTTTCTTTCCAGCTGAAATGTCATCAGTTTATTCTGGTCGAGCATATGCAAGACTTCAGTCGCCATGGCCCGTGTCTGCGAGTCGGATGAGGTCAGCTGTCGCTGGAGCAGGCTTCGATAAGCAGGGAGATAAGCCAGGGCGTCTTCACCTTTGTAGGTAGTGACAGTCGCTTGTGTCGTATTTCCTTCGGCCGTCACGTTCTGCGCGGCCGCGATGCCAGTTGCAAGTGCGATGGAACTGACCATTGCACCGCATACCATCTTGATCTTCACGTTACTCTCCTTAGCTACGGTGGAAATCCTGCATTTAGGTGGGCGGCTGCGTTCTTCAAGCATCCGAAGCTATAGGCGCGACCAAGCAAAACAAGACGCGCGCTCGGTTCAATCGACCTACTTTCATGAGTGGCGGAATACCTATATCGGGTCGCAAGCAGACACTTCAGGCATGCCGGACCGCGCTCGTAGAACCGATCAGATGGGGTCTTCGATCGACTTGGCGAGCGGGGTGAAAAGCTTCGGGCCGGCCTCGGTCATGTGCCAGCAGTCTTCCAGCCGGACTCCGAATTCGCCGGGAATGTAGAGCCCCGG
>JBAPPP010000664.1:0-10382 GCA_049280175.1 Rhodanobacter sp. | reverse complement strand
CGCCTATCCCATAGCGTTCAGTCGCGACGATAGTGTGGTGTACTTCAACTGCGGTGCAAGTGACGGCGGCTTCGGCGTCTGCAGCTGGGATCCGAACAAGGGGACCTGGGCCACTGCCTGGAGCAATCCGAAGGTCGAAGCGAGCGACTTCGTCCATGGCATGGCCGACAACGACATCATCGGCGTGGGCTTCACGGATGGCCGTCCAGGCATGTCGCTGTTCAATAGTGAATCGGCGGATGCCAAGGCGCTGGTCGCATTGATGAACCAGCTTCCCGGCGAAAATGTGCGCTTCGTCTCCGGCAGCACGGATGGCAGCAAGAGCATTGTGCTGGCCGAAGCCGATGCGGATCCAGGTACGTTCTATCTGTACGACCGCAACGCCAAGAAGCTCACTCCACTGCTGGCGCGGGCATCATGGATTAATCCGGAAGTGATGGCGTCCAAGCAACCGTTCGAATTCGCCGCGCGCGACGGCTTGAAGCTGCAGGGCTATGTCAGCTATCCGCCTGGTCGGGAGAGCGCGAAACATCTGCCCATGGTGGTGGTGGTGCACGGCGGCCCCTTCGGCGTAAGTGACGATTGGGACTTCGACCCCTATGTACAGACGCTGGCAACCCACGGTTACGCGGTGCTGCAGGTAAACTATCGTGGTTCCAGTGGCCGCGGTTACGACTTTGAACGCGCTGGCTGGAAAGAATGGGGCGGCAAGATGCAGGACGACGTCACTGACGCCACTCGCTGGGCGATTGCGCAAAATATTGCCGATCCCCAGCGCCTCTGCATTTTTGGTGGCAGCTATGGCGGCTATGCGGCGCTCGAAGGCGCGATGAAGGAGCCCGATCTCTACAAGTGCGCGATCGGCTACGTCGGCGTATACGATCTGACCCTGATGTTTACGCGTGGCGATATTCCGCAGTCGACGGCTGGCGAGAATTTTCAAAAACGCACACTCGGCGAGGACATGAACGTCCTCGCACAACGATCGCCTGTCAACCAGATTGACAACCTCAAGGCGCGGGTCATGCTTGTCGTCGGCGGCGAAGATCCTCGCGTGCCGTCGGTTCAGGGCAGCAATCTGCACATGGCGTTGTTGAAGCGACATATCGCCCACGAATGGATGGACAAGCCCGGTGAGATGCACGGCTTCTACGACGAGGGCAATCTGGCCGAGCTGTATAAAAACATGGTGGAATTCGTCAGCTCCAGCATCGGCCCGGGCGTAGCCATAGCTGGCCCGACCGGCGCTGGCGCTACGGCATCCACGCATTGATCCGTTATTGATGGAACGTGCTCCTGCCGGGATCCGGCAGGAGCACTCTCGCGGCAGACCTGACCACGCCATACCGACACAGCATCCTGGCCCGCGTGCCTACCCAACTGATGGGCTACACGCGACCGCCCCCGTTCTGGCAGAGTGGAGTAATCAGCCGCCAGGCAACCGGGGAATCCTCACTATGCGCGTGTCCATTCGGCTTTCACTGACCGTCATGCTGACGCTCGGCACCCTCAGCACCTGGGCGGCGACCGATCCTCATGGGCCACTTTCGAGTGACTCGGCGACCTATGCCCGCGACCCGAGTCAGGCCGTCGACCAGGCTTATACCGACCAGATTCTCAAGTTCACCACCGACCCCACGTTCAACTCGCCGTTGACCGATTACCTGCCAGCGTCCACCAGCGTGCCGACGCCGGAAAAAGTGCTGGGGCATATCCCCGGCGCGCCGAACTACCTACCCTACTCTGCCGATGTCTACCGCTACTTCCGCGCGCTGGCTGCGGCCAGTCCGCGGGTGAAAGTGTTCACCATCGGCAAGACCGAGGAAGGCCGCGAGATGATCGTGGTGGCGATCGCCGATGAAAACCTGCTGGCCGACCTGGATGCGAACAAGGCGCGCGTGGCCAAACTGGCCGACCCGCGCAGCATCAACATGGACGACGCCACCGCCGATCAGCTGATCGCGCAGTCGACGCCGACCTACTACATCACCGGCACCATCCATTCCACCGAGACCGGCGCGCCAACCGCGCTGATGGAGCTGGCCTATCGCCTCGCGGTGGATGACGCGCCGTACATCAAGCACATCCGCTCGCACGTGGTGACGCTGATCACGCCGGTCGTCGAAGTCGACGGCCGCGACCGCATGGTGGATTTGTACAACTGGCATCTGGCGCATCCGGGCCAGAATTATTCGCCGCTGATGTACTGGGGCCACTACGTCGCGCACGACAACAACCGCGACGCGATGGCGATGACGCTGAACCTCACGCGCAATGTGGCGGACACATATATCGGCTGGCACGCACAGGTGCTGCACGATCTGCACGAGTCGGTGCCGTTCCTCTACGACAACACCGTGGGCGATGGTCCATACAACGCGTGGATCGATCCGATCCTCACCGGCGAGTGGCAGCAGCTGGGCTGGGACAACGTGCAGCAGCTGACCAAGTTCGGCATGCCCGGCGTGTTCACGCATGGTGACTTCGACACCTGGAGTCCGGGCTACCTGATGTTCATCGCCGCCATGCACAACGGCGTCAGCCGGCTGTATGAAACCTTTGGCAATGACGGCGCCGATACGGTCAAGCGCACGCTGGATCCCAGCGAATACCAGCGCACCTGGTTCAAGCCAAACCCGCCGCTGCCCGAAGTCGTCTGGTCGCAGCGTGACAACAACAATTACGAGCAGACCGGCCTGCTCACCGCGCTGAATTATTTTTCCGACAACGGCCAGCTGTTCCTGAAAAACTTCTACCTGAAGAGCAAGCGCTCGATCGAGAAGCCGCAGGAGTCCGGCCCGGCGGCGTACGTGTTCCCGGCCGACGACAAGCGCACCGGTTCACAGGCACAACTGCTGCGCATACTGCAACTGCAGCACTCTGAAATCAGCCGCACCACGGCGCCCGTCACGGTGACGCTGCCCAAGACCAAGGGCGACGAAGGCAAGCCCGGCAAGCCGACATCACGGACGTTTGCTGCCGGCAGCTACGTGGTGCGCATGGACCAGCCGTATTCGCGCATTGCCGACGCGCTGCTGGACCGCCAGTACTGGTCACCCAAGGATCCGCAGCAGCATCCGTACGACGACACCGCCTGGTCGATGAGCGACCTGTTCGATGTACAGGTCGCTCGCGTGACCGACAACGCCATCCTCAAGGCGCCAATGACTCCCGTCAGCGAACCGGTCACGGTGCCGCAAGGTCTGGCCGCACTGGATATCCCGAACGGCAAGCTGCCGCGCATCGCGCTGATGCACACCTGGCTGGATACCCAGACCGAAGGCTGGTGGCGCATGGCGCTGGACAAGCTGCACGTGCCGTACACCTACATCAGCACGCAGGACGTGGCGCGCATCGGCAACCTGCACTCGAAGTACGACGTCATCCTGTTCGGCCCGATCGGCGGCGTCGGCTCACAGCAGATCATCGACGGCCTGCCGATGTGGGGCAATCCGATGCCGTGGAAAACCACCAAGCTGACTCCGAATATCGGCCACATCGACAGCACCGACGATATCCGTCCCGGACTGGGCGCAAACGGTTTGGCCAACCTCAAGCAGTTCGTGCGCGAGGGCGGCTTGCTGATCACGGCCGAGGACACCGCGAAGTTCGCGATCGACACGGGCATGGCACCGGGCGTCTTCGTCACCCCCACGCATAACCTCAAGGTAGTCGGCAGCGTATTGCAGGCGAACTTCGTCAACCGCAAGAGCCCGATCGCCGCAGGTTATGCGAACGATGACCTCGCGTTGTACAGCTCTCTGGGCCAGTCCTTCACCGTCTCCAACCTGATCACGGGCGATCAGGGGCTGCCCACCGCGAAAGACTTCCAGCGTCCGACCGGACGTGGCGGCCCGCACGATATGGACGTCCCTGAAGGCCGGCCGTTTGCCGAGCCACCGGCACTGCCCAGTGCCAAACCATGGCAGGCGCTGCCGCTGAATGCCGATCAGACGCGCAACAACCCATGGTCCATTCCGGCCGATCAGCAGCCGCAGGTGATCCTGCATTACGCCGATGCCGAGCACCTGCTGATTGCCGGCCTGCTGGACGGTGGCGACGAAATGGCCGAGCGCGCGGCGGTAGTGGATGCCCACTACGGCAAGGGCAACGTGCTGCTGTTTGCCGGCAACCCGATCTGGCGCGGCGAGACCATCGGCAGCTACCCGCTGGTGTTCAACGCGATCCTGCATTTCGACCAGTTGAACGCGCAGAAATAGAGCCGCCAGAACAGGCGGTATCCCGTAGATTGGGGTGAGCGCAGCGAAGCCCAACAGGGGGACCTCAAGCATCCCGCAGACACGTTGGGCTTCGCTCCACTCACCCCAACCTACGCGCTGTTCGTGTACGGCCAGGAGCAACCCCACACCCAACCCTCCCCTGCACGCAGGGGAGGGAGCAACACAGGTACCGCGCAGGTTGAGGGATCCAACACCACGCGAAATCAGACGATTCTCATTCCAGCCCGCTTGACCCATCGCTAGGCTTTGTATGGAAGTTCCGCGAGTGAAGGGACACGCTCGGCCCCGCGGTGACGCGTCGCAGCGGACATGACGTATAGCCAACACATCCAGCCCCCTGAGATGCTTGGCCCGCGAGGAACTTCATTGCTGACCTTAGAGGAGCGAGCCACGGAGTGGCTCGCTCCTTTTTTACGGGCAACGTGCCAAACGGATACATTCGTCGGCCCGTCGGGGGACAAGCGCAATGCGCAGGTTGGGCTGAGCGTAGCGACTGCGAAGGCAGGATGCCGTAGCGAACATTCGCGCAGTGAATGGCCCGGAGGGCGGACTGCAGAAGCAGCCCGTAACCCCAACGTCTCCGCGGGACACTTGAAGAACTGTTGAGCTTCGCTGCGCTCACCCCGACCTACGGTGGGCTCCTCACTTTGGCGGAAACGCTTCCATCAGCGGGCGGATCAAATCCAGCGGCAGAGGGAAGACGATGGTCGAGGACTTGCCGTTGCTGGACATGTCGGCCAGCGTTTGCAGGTAGCGCAGCTGCAGTGCCTGCGGCTGCTGCGACAGCATCGCTGCCGCATCGCGTAGCTTTTCGGCCGCCTGCATCTCACCCTCGGCGTGAATCACTTTCGCACGGCGTTCGCGTTCGGCCTCGGCTTGGCGTGCGATGGCGCGCACCATGCTTTCGTTGAGGTCGACGTCCTTGATCTCGACGTTCGCGACCTTGATGCCCCACGGATCGGTCGCCTCGTCGAGAATCGACTGCAGCGTGTGGTTGATCGAATCACGCTGCGACAGGATTTCGTCCAGCTCATGCTGACCGAGCACTGAGCGCAACCGCGTCTGTGCGAGCTGGCTGGTGGCCTGCAGGAAATTCTCCACTTGCAGCACCGCCTTGTCCGGTTCCACGACGCGGAAGTACACCACCGCATTCACGCGCACTGATACGTTGTCGCGCGAGATCACATCCTGCGGCGGCACGTCCATCACGGTGACGCGCAAATCCACCCGGGTCATCCGTTGCACGACCGGCACCAGGATCACCAGCCCCGGCCCCTTGGTACCGGTATAGCGGCCCAGCGTCAGTACCACGCCGCGCTGGTACTCCGGCAATATCTTGATGGCCGAGAACAGCAGCATTGCCCCGATGATCACCAACACACCGACAAATCCGAACATCACTGTGTCTCCCGTGAGTGTCATGAAAGCTTCCGCTCAATGCATCAGTAGCATGGTGGTCTCAGTGGCGCGTTGGCCTTTGCCCGTCATCCCTGCGAAGGCAGGGACCCAGCGGCTTCAAGCTCTGGATGAGCAAGGGCACTGGTTTGACCAGCTTCGCTGTTGAAAAGCGCCTCCTGCCTTCGCAGGGATGACAAGCTGGTTATTCGAGTTGCCAAAGTGTTGCTCCCGAAAATTCGAAATCACGAATCATGCCGGCACGACCCACAGTAGCAGGCCCTGTCGCCGCACAATGCGCACCGGCGCGCCGACTGGCAACGACGTATCGCAATGCACCCGCCAACGTTCACCGCGCACCATCACCCATGCTTCGCCGCCGGCATTCACCGGCTCCAGCAGTTCGGCGATGTCAGCACGCATGGCCACGTCGCCGGTCACCGTATGCGAACGCCGCGCGTGCAAAACCAGCCACAGGATCAACGCCAGCAACAACGCGGCGCATACCGCGATGCCGGCGATAACCCCAAGGTTGACACCATAACCCTTCACGCCGGTATTCATCAGCATCACCGATCCCACCACGAACGAAATCACCCCGCCGATGCCGAGCGCACCCACGGTGGGATTGACCACCTCGGCCACCAGCAGCCCGATGCCCAACGCCATCAACGCGAGCCCGGCGTAGTTCACCGGCAACAACTGCAACGCATACAAACCGATCAGCAGACAGATGCCGCCGACGACGCCCGGCAGCATCGCACCGGGGTGCATCGCCTCAAGCACCAACCCAAACATGCCGGCCAGCAGCAGGACATAGGCGATCGTCGGGTTGGTGATCATCGCAAGGAAACGCGTGCGCGCACCCGGCGCGTAATCGCGCACGGAAAGCCCTTTGAGCTGAAGCGTTACGCTGCGATCGCCGATCTGGACTTGCATGCCATCCGCCTTCGCCAGCAGATCTGGAATATCGGTCGCCACGAAATCAATCACATGCTTTTTCGCCGCTTCGCTGGCGGTCAAAGTTGCCGCGCCGCGCACCGCCTGTTCGGCCCACACGGCGTTGCGTCCGCGCAGTTGTGCCAGCGAGCGGATATAGGCGATCGCATCGTTCAACACCTTGTGCGATTCGGCATCGCGGCCTGTGTCGGCTGCGTTGTCGCTGGCCGCGGGCGGGCCGGAAGATTTCGCCGACGTCGGCGGCTCACCGACATCCGGCAACGGCATCGGCGTGCTGCCGCCCAGACTTACCGGAGTCGCCGCACCGAGATGTGTGGCCGGCGCCATCGCAGCAATCTGCCCCGCATAAAGGATGTACGTACCGGCGGAGGCGGCACGCGCCCCACCGGGCGCGACGTACACCAGCACCGGCACCTTGCAGGCGAGCATGCTGGCGATGATCTGCCGCATCGAATCCTCTAGACCGCCGGGTGTATCCATGCGCAATACGATCGCCACAGCGCCATCGGCGACCGCACGCTTCGAGGCATCATCGAAATATTCCGCCGCAGCCGGGCCGATCGGCCCATCCAGCGCCACCTGCGCCACCATGCCCGCGGCCACCGAAGGTGTAGCAGTCGTAGCCGGGGCGACGTCGGGCGCCGCCCGCACCGGCGTCGTGCAAAGCGCCACCATGCATGCCAACCACAGCCAACGCGCCATCACACCGACCTCACGATGACATCAATGCCGATGTCACCACTCTAGCGCGGATGATGTGCAAAAAATGATCATGGCCGACCGGTCTACGCGACGCTCAACGCGGCTTGAACGCCACTCCGGTCAGCTGCTCGGACACTTCCCACAACCGGGCTGCGACGGCCATATCGCGTGCCTTGGCGAAGATCCTGGCGGGTGCGGGTGCGCCCTTCAATTCATAAAATCCGTTCGGACCGTAATACGCGGAAGGCTTGGCGTCGGGCGAGGTCGCGGCATACAGCGTAGGCAGGGCGCCGGCCGCAGCGGACTGGCTCATCAGCGGTTGCAGCAGCGCACTGATTCTCCAAAGCAGGCCCTTGGCACCGGGTCCGTTCGGAATCAGCTCGGTACGCGCGTAGCCCGGATGCGCAGCGTTGCTCATCAGACCCCAACCCTGCGCATCGCTGCGCCGCTGCAGCTCGATCGCGAACATCAGCATGGCCAGCTTGGACTGGCTATAAGCCTTCCACGCTCGATAGCGATGTTCGCCCTGTAGGTCGTCGAAATCGATCCGACCTTGCTGATGTGCGAGGCTGCTCAGATTCACGACGCGTGGCGCCGGCGCATCGCGCAGCAGCGGCAGCAGTTGGGCAGTGAGTGCGTAGTGGCCTAGATAATTCGTGCCCAGCTGCATCTCGAAACCATCGGCGGTCGTCTGCCGTGTCGGCAGCGCCATTACACCGGCGTTGTTGATCAGCAGGTCGAGCGGACGACCTTCAGCGAGCAAGCGCCTGGCGAAATCGGCGACCGAGACGAGGCTGGCCAGATCCAGCAGCTCGAGGCGCAACTTGGCCTGCGGTGACAGCGCGCGAATACGTGCCAGCGCGTCGCGCCCTTTGGCTGCATTGCGCGCGGTGAGTATCACTTCGCCGCCGGCCTTTGCCAGCGCCAGTGCGGTCTCGTAGCCGAGGCCGCTGTTGGCACCAGTGATCACGGCGAGCTTGCCGCCCTGCGGCGGAATGTTATCGATGGTCCAGGCGCTCACGCGGCGCTCTCCTTGCTGTGAATGGATGCAGGCGCGCTGTCCGCTTCAAATACACGCCACCACGGCGCCTGCAGGGTGGAATCGGGACGCACGGTTTCGCCTGGGCGTGGCTGCACCAGATGTACGCCCTGCTCCGCCGCCAGCGCGCGGGCACGTTCGGCCGGTTCGTCCCACCGATGCATGGCGAGATCGAACGTGCCCCAATGCACCGGCATCATCGTCCTGCCGCGCACCAACTGGTGTGCGGCAATGGATTGCTCCGGTTGCATATGGACGTCCGGCCACAGCTCGTTGTACGCGCCGCATTCGATCAGGGTCAGGTCGAATGGCCCATAGCGCTCCCCGATTTCCGCAAAGCCCGCATGCATGCCGGTGTCGCCGCTGAAGAACAACCGCTCATGCGTGCCCAGCACCACCCACGACGCCCACAACGTCGAATTGCCATCGCGCAGGCCGCGGCCGGAGAAATGCTGCGCCGGCGTAGCGGCGAGCGTCAGCGAACCGAAGCTCGCCTGCTGCCACCAATCCAACTCGACGACGCGATCGGCATCGATACCCCAGGCGATCAGCCGGCGCCCCACACCGAGCGGCGTATAGAAACGGCCGACCTTGCCGGCCAGCGCGCGGATGGTGTCACGGTCCAGGTGATCGAAGTGATCGTGCGACAGCAGCACCGCATCGATACGCGGCAGCTGTGCCACCGTCAGCGCTGGTGGTGTGAAGCGCTTCGGCCCTGCAAACGGCAGCGGTGACGCGCGCGCGCTCAATACCGGATCGGTGAGCAGGCGCAGGCCGTCGATCTCGATCAACGTGGTGGAGTGGCCGAGCCAGGTCACCCGCAATGCCTGCGATGCCGGACCATTCAATACGTCTGCACGCACCGGCGTCACCGGCAACGGCTTGCGTGGCTTACGCCGGATGCCGCGATTGGCCCAGAACTCGCGCATCACGGCGCGCAGACTTCCTGCACGGGTATCGGCCACATTGCGAAAGCGGCCGTCGCGCCAGGCGCGCGAGCCGGCAAATGTGCCATCCCTGCCCGCGTTACGCATCGTCGAGGAGCGCACGACAAGCCACCACACCACAAGCAGTAGGCTAAGCAAGACAAGGCTGGAAATCAGCATGGGAGACTCCGTCACGAAGTAAACGATGCCGTATACTTTATGCCGGAGCGCAGAGAAAGTAAACTACTCCGTATACTTTGCAGGAAGACCCTTCTTTTGAATCGCAGCCTCAACAAGCGCAACGCCATGCTTGACGCCGGCATCGCCGAACTCGCCGAGCAGGGGCTGGCCGGTGCCAGCATGGAATCCATCGCCACCCGCGCCGAAGTTTCCAAGCGCACGCTTTACAAGCACTTCCCTTCCAAGGACGCGGTGTTCGAGGCGGTGCTGGCGCTGATGATCGAGCGCGTCGATCCACTCGGCAAGCTGCACTACGACAAGCAGCGCGATTTCGCCGAGCAGTTGCGCGAGCTTGCCGAGAAGGAAATGCAGCTGATCTGCGATCCTGACTTCGTGCGGCTGAGCCGCGTGCTGATGGTCGAGTGCATACGTAGCGAGGCGCAGAGCCAAAAGCTGATGGTGCAGCTTGGCGAAAAGGAACACGGACTGTTCCGCTGGTTCAGCGAAGCGGGCGACGCTGGCAAGCTGGGCAAGCTCGATCCGCATGTCAGCGCTGACTTGTTTGTGGCGATGCTGAAGCGCACCTACTGGTTTTCGGTCATTGCATGGCAGCCCGCGCCGGACCAACCCACGCAAGCACGCATCATCGACGAGGCCTGCCTCACCTTGCTGAGCCGGCTGGAGAAGCCCCACTCGCATTGAGCGGAGTCAGTGCCCCCTGCTTGCAGGGTCAGGGTTGAGATAAAGGGCGAGTGCTCGCGGGCCCCCAACGCACTTGTAGGTTGGGGTGAGCGCAGCGATGCCCAACATCACGCCCTGACCACGTTGGGCATCGCTAACGCTTACCCCAACCTACGGCTCTTCGGCTTCCATGTTGCCTCCCCCGCCAGCAGGGGGAGGCGCAGATCAAGATTTGCCGTCACTTCGCCGCGTTGGCAC
>JBAPPP010000663.1:0-1804 GCA_049280175.1 Rhodanobacter sp. | reverse complement strand
GTGTTGTTCGGCGACAACTGTGCCGCCTGCCATGGCCGCGCCGGCAAGGGCAATCAAAAACTCGGTGCACCTGATCTCACCGACAGCGACTGGCTATACGGTGGTGACGGAAAAGCCATCACGGCGTCCATCCACGATGGTCGCGGCGGTGTGATGCCGGCATGGTCGAGCCTGGGCGAGAGCAACGTGAAGAATCTCGCGCAGTACGTGCTCAGCCTTTCCGATTCGCCGCACGAGGAGGCGATGGCCAAGGCTGCCGAACCGACCTTCAAGGCGATCTGTGCGGCCTGTCACGGCCCGGACGGCAAGGGCAACCAGGCGCTCGGCGCGCCCAATCTCACGGACCATATCTGGCTACACGGCGGCAGCGTTACCGACATCGAGGCCACCATCGGCGGCGGCCGGCAAGGCCACATGCCAGCATGGAGTCCACGCCTCAGCGACGACCAGATCCGAGTGCTGGCCGCTTACGTCTATCACCTGTCGCATCGAGATGATGCCGCGCCGTAACGCCTGCACTTCCGCCACTGCATCGACCTGGTATCGCCAGCCGGTGCTGTGGCTTGGTGTGGTGGTTTTCGCTGCATCGATGGCCGGGTGCGTGTGGCTGATCGTGATGAGTTCTCGTCACGCCGATATCCCGGTGGATACGTCACATACAGTGTTCGGGGTTCCGGTCGGCAGTCGCAGCAGTAGTGCTTCGCCATGAACACCTATGCGGCATGGGCCCATCCGCAACTTGCCGCACAGGTGTTGCGCGCACGCCACGATGGGCTCAGCGAGATCGCCCTGCGTGTCGAAGCACTGCACGGCGCACAGCAGGTAATACGGCTGGAACAGCTCATCCACGGATTGCCCGGCGTGCAGCGGGTCTCCATCGATGTATCGGCCAGGCGCGTACGCGTGGTCTGGGACAGGCAGCGCACATCGCTGCCGGGCTTGCTCGACGTATTCGCCCGCGCCCGATGCACGGCGCAGCCGCTGCGTCACGACAGCATGGACGACACCCGTTCGCGCGAATCGCATGATGCACTGAAGCGTCTGTTGGTCGCCGGCATGTTCGCGATGCAGGTGATGACCTACGCCTTCGTGATCTATATCGGCGTGGTCGACTTCGTCGATTTCACTACCCGTGGCCTGTTCCGCTGGCTGAGTCTGTTGTCCACCGTGCCGGTGGTGTTCTATTCGGCCGTGCCGTTCTATGCCGGCGCGCTGCGCGAGCTGCGTCGCCGGCAGCTGGGCATCAACCTGTCAGTGGCGCTGGCGGTGCTGTTGGTGTTCCTCGCCAGTACGGTCAACACGTTGCGCGGCAGCGGCGAGATCTACTTCGATTCGGTCAGCATGTTTGTGTTTCTGCTGCTGGCCGCACGCTATGTCGAGTTGCGCGCGCGTCATCGCAGTGGTGCACTTGGCGATGCGGTGATCGATGCCAGGCCGTTGCTGGCGGAGCGTCGGCGCCCCGATGGCGGCCTGGAAACGGTGGCCTCGATCGAGCTGGTCGCCGGCGACCGCGTGCATATCGCCGAGGGCAGCACGGTACCGGCAGACGGCATGCTGGAGAGCACCATGGCTGAGGTGGACGAGGCATTGCAGTCGGGCGAATCGCGGCCGGTGCAGCGTCGGCGCGGGGAACGACTGATCGCCGGCAGCATGCTGCTGGTTGGCCCGGCGGAGCTGCGCGTAGAGCACAGTGGCGGGGCGACAGCGGCCGCCCGATTGAGCGCGCTCAGCACGCGCACGCGCCGGGCGCGTATGACATCCATGGACAGTAACGAACGCGAGGTCGGCCGCTTTGTTGGCCGCG
>JBAPPP010000662.1:0-2277 GCA_049280175.1 Rhodanobacter sp. | reverse complement strand
CAACTGCCCTTGCAGGCACAACGGAAGTCCCAGCAGTGCACCAAGCCCCAGCGTGCGCGCGTGGCTGGCCCAACTTTCCTCGCCGCCCTCGCGTGGCAGCTTCACCACCGACGCGCCAGAGCGGATCACGGCGGCTGTCACGCTTCCAGAAAAGCTCGAATCAGCGAGGCGGATCTTCAGCGTCTGGTAGGAGTCGGCACCACGTCCCGCGTGCGCACGCAGGGCCAGTGCCTGAATCGAATTGTTCTCCAGCAGGCCCATCCAGCACACCGGATAACCACCCGTGTCCACCACCACGCGACAGGCCTGGCCGAACAGATCATCTTCGGTGCGCGCGTGGGTGGCAGCCTTGAGTGTTTCGCTCAGCAAGCGCAATGCGCGTCGGCTCCGCTCCGCGGCAAGCAGGGCATGATCGAGCCGGGTACGTTGAATGTCGCCCTCAAGCGCGTGGCCGATACTGACGGCGGCGCGTTCGAGCAGCAGCAGCAGCTCGGGTGCGAAGAACGCAGGGTCGCGCGAGCGCAGGATCAGCGCAGCGTGGACTTTGCCGAAGCAAAGCACCGGCACCGCCGCCGAGGCGCGGATGCCGGTGCGGGCGTAGGCAGGTCGCAGCGCTTCCCTGCCGGGGGCTTCGACAATATTGGGCTCGACCTCGATCTTGCCTTCCCAGAACTGCGGACGGGCAAGTGCAATGGGTACTGAGTCCGGATAGATATCCTCCATCCCTGCGGGTGATGGATCAGGTGCTCGCCGTCGCATGAGACCCGCGTCGTAGTCGATCTCACCGACGAGTACCAGTAGTGCACCGACGTGGCGTTCGAGAATCTGCACGATCCCGGTGTATAGCGCCTGCGGCTGGGGCATCGCCGCGACAAGATCGCCGATGTCGGCCAACGCGGCATAAAGGCGCTCCACCGTGCCTGTCAAAGGTGCATCAAGTGGTGCGGCGGGCGGAATCGACGACATTTATGATCTCGCTGTGGCTCAAGCAAGGTTGCCTCGAAGCTGCGTCAAGCAAGTCTGTGGACGTCCTCTTTCCCCTGACGAACAGAACACAGCCAGTGCTCCGCGACGAGACCAATTCGGCCAGCCCCCCGACCAGCAAAAGCAAGGGTACATGAACGACTATTGTCGCGCCCTTTGTGGTGCCTTGGCTCGAACGCCGATCGCAACGTGCCGGGCTGAGGAGGAGTCCCTCCCGTGGCTTTGGCCCGCTAGCCGACGCTGACCTGGCCGGTGTCGCTATGGGCGACAAACGAACCATCGGCATGGACCGGATCGACAGGTGCCGCCGAAAATCCTTGCGGCGGAGCGAATGACGCGCGCGGTCTTCGTCGCGGGCGCATTGGCGACGATCTTGAACCGACATTGCCGGACCCAGGATCGCGTGGTCCCAGCGCGCGGCTGGTGCTACCTTGCGCGCGTGATCGAGCGCTGCCTGCCGATGTTCATTGCCTTGATGATGCCGCTGTTCGCGGCCGCCGCAGACATGCCGGCTGGCCGCGTCGGATTGCAAAGAGATGCCGTGTTTGCCGACTACTCGCCGCTTTCGGGAAGCATGGAACTGGCCCGACGTCTGTTGAGTCCGTTGAACGCGATGCGCGTGAGTCAGGAGTTGGCGCACTCAGGGCAGGTCGCGCGTGAGCAGTCGATCGATCTGGCGCGCGAAAAGTTCGCCGTCTATGTGCCCGCTCAGGTGCCGCCGCACGGCTATGCATTGCTGGTGTTCGTTCCGCCGTGGCAGGCCGCGACCGTGCCGCCGCGCTGGACTTCGGTACTGGATCGTCACGGCATGATCTTCGTCAGCGCCGCGAATTCCGGTAACACCGCCGATGTGCTCGACCGCCGGGAGCCGCTGGCCCTGCTGGCGGCGTACAACATCATGCGGCGCTATCGCGTCGATCCGGACAAGATCTACGTCGGTGGATTCTCCGGCGGCTCGCGGGTGGCGATGCGTATGGCGCTCGCCTATCCGGATCTGTTTCATGCTGCCTTGCTCGACGCGGGCAGCGATCCCATCGGCAGCGCACAGATCCCGCTGCCACCGGCCGACCTGTTCCGTCAATTTCAGGATTCGACACGACTGGTCTATGCGACCGGCCAGCATGACGAAGGCAATCTCGACAAGGACGTGCACAGCCGCGATTCGATGCAGGCATGGTGCGTGTTTCATCTGGACACCGTGGCGATGCCATGGGCCGGGCACGACCTCGCCGATCCGGCGACCCTGAATCGCGCGCTGGATGCACTGCTTGAGCCCGTGAAGTCCGACCCGGA
>JBAPPP010000661.1:0-2444 GCA_049280175.1 Rhodanobacter sp. | reverse complement strand
GCGCGATGCTCCTGGCGACCTATCGAAAGGCATCGCGCACAGGGTGCGCTCCTACATCACGGCCATCAGACCGCGCGATAGTCCTGGTACGACTTTTCCTCAACCAGTTGCGAGCCCAGCTTCAGGTTGATCTCGCGCTTGAACGCCGCGCGTTCGTCGTTGCGGAAATACACCGCACGCGCCAGCTCGATGAATTCCTGATCGAATTCCTGCGCGCGTTCCTTCAGTCGAATCTTGTCTTCGATATCCCACAGCGTTTCGTTCACCGTCAGCAGGCGCGCGCGTTCGTCGACGATGTCGGTGTGCGAAGCGGCGTCGTTCGCCCAGGTCGCATTGAGCAGATCCAGCTCGTTGCGCACATTGGCCAGCTTGGCGTCATCGGTGATCCGACGCGACTTGATTTCGAGGATGGTGATCTTGTCAATCAATTCACCGTACGACACGGGCGTTTGAATCAGGCTCATGGTGTGGGTTCCAATGAAAGGGATAAAAGTTCAGGCCGTGCGCGGCTGACGAAACGCATCCTGCTGCACCAGCGTGCAGACGGTTTGCACCTCGCCATCCATCGCGCGATCGCGATGCATGAAGCTGATGTGCTGGCGCAGGATCACATGCGCGTCGCGCACGGCGACACCGGCATGGAAATCGCCAGCGCTGGCCAGCGCCGCGGTGAGTTGCTGCACCTCGGCGACAAACTGCGCGTAGTGGGGATGATCCTCGCGTGGTGCATTCGCGACCTTAGCCGCGAGCGCCTGCCAACCACCGCGATTGGCGAGCCGGCGCGCGGCATTCAACATGGCCTGACGGAAGTCCAGTGCCTGCGCGGCGGTATACAGCTCCAGCGCCAGCACATGCCCGAGGTCTTCGGTCATCTCAAGCACATGACGCGCCTCATTCGCACCCATCGACACATGATCTTCCGCGTTCGCGCTCGTCGGCACCGAATACACGCTGGCAGGATGCGCCCGTGTAGCAAGGTCGTTGACCAGCGCCGCGGCGGTGTATTGCACGATCATGAAACCGGAATCGGTCCCGTCCTCGTTGCCGGTGAGGAACGCCGGAAGCCCGTCATTGGTGGCCGCGTCGACCAGCTTGTTCAGGCGTCGCTCGGAGATCGAGGCAAGTACCGGAATCGCGGCCTTCACGTAGCTCATCGCCAGCGCCAACGGCATGCCGTGGAAGTGGCCGGCGGAGATCACCTGGTCCTCGATGAATTGCGCATCTTCCGCATCCGGGAAGATCAGCGGATTGTCGGTGACCGAATTCAATTCGATGTCGATCACCCGGCACGCTTGCGCCCATGCATCACGCACCGCGCCGTGCACCTGCGGCATGCAGCGCAGACTGTAGGCATCCTGCGGCTGATGTTTCTTGCCGCCCTTGAACGGCAGGAAGCGACTGTAGAACGCTTCGCGGCCGTGCCGTTGATTGGCCGGCACCCAATCCCAGCCGATGTCGAAACTGAGCGCCTGAGCTTCCGGCTCACTCCACGCTTCGACGCTCCAGGGTTTGAAACGCGGCACCAGGTGATAGGGAATGTCGACCAGGGTGGAACCGGCCAGCAGTTCACGTACGTGCGCGGCGGTTTCGACCTGCCCTGGGTGCGGACGCAACGCGTGGACCTCGGGGCGCAGCGCGCCGCTGCGGCCGGCGAACGCGTCAAGTGTCATTGCGGCGGCCAGGTCGGCGTTGTCCAGCAGCCGCTCCAATACATCCAGCGCCAACGCGGCGGTAGCCAGCATTTGCGCGGTACCGTTGTTGAGTGCGAGGCCTTCCTTGAACGACAGGCGGATCGGGGTCAGACCTGCACGCTTGAGCGCCTCCGCACCCGACATGCGCTCGCCCTGATAAAACGCTTCGCCACCACCGAGCAGCACGATCGCCAGATGCGACAGCGGCGCTAGGTCACCGCTGGCACCGACCGAACCTTTTTCCGGCACGACTGGCACCACACCGGCGTTGAGCATGGCCGTGAGCGCCTCGAGCGTGCTCACCCGGATACCGGAGTGACCGCGCATCAGCGTGTTGATGCGGATCAACAGCATCGCTCGCACCACGTCTTCGCCGAACGGTTTGCCCACGCACACCGCGTGAGTAGTGATCAGGTTGTGCTGCAATTCCTCCAGCAATGTGCCTTCGGGTTTGTGTGCGCGGCTACCCGGCAGCTCGTCGCGCAATCGATGAGCCCCGAGCAGCTTGTCGGCATTGCTGCCGAAACCGGTAGTGACGCCATAGGTCGGCTCGCCGCAACTGACTTTCTCGGCGAGAAAATCTGCCGCGCGCTGCACGCGCTTGAGCCCTGTCGGATCCAGCGAAACCTGGCTGCCGTTGCGCGCCACCGCAACCAGCTGGGCGCGGGAGAGGCTGTTGCCGTCCAGAACGATTGAGTCGGATTTACTCACTAGTTGCCTCGTTGAAATTCGTGAATCGTTGGATGCTGAAGG
>JBAPPP010000660.1:0-7814 GCA_049280175.1 Rhodanobacter sp. | reverse complement strand
GTTGTGTGGCATCGCGGGAACAGGTCCGCCGCGTGGATGCCGTGGTCGCTGCGACCACCGACCGCAGCGTCGGCTGCGACCGCGACGATCACTGCGCGGCGACATCGCTGCTGCTGGATGCCGCGAACGAGGCGATGGCCGCCTCAACCCCACAGCAGCCGGTGCACGTGATCAGCCTGCTCAACGACAGCGAAGCGGCGATGGCGGCGCGGCTCAATCTGATTCGCGCAGCCCATCGTTCGATCGACGTGCAGACCTACATCTGGGACGAGGACGATGTCGGCCAGCTGGTATTGAACGAGCTGCTGCAGGCCGCACGGCGGGGCGTGAAAGTGCGCATCCTCGCCGACCAGTTGTCATCGTTTGACGATATGCCCCTGCTCAACCGACTCGCGCGAGTCAGTCCGAATCTGGAAGTGCGGCTGTACAACCCAACCTTTCATGACGCCCATACTTCGTCGCTGCAATGGGCCGCCGGCCTTGCCTGCTGCTTCTTCAAGTTCAACCAGCGCATGCACAACAAGGTTTTCGTGGTGGATGGCAGTATCGGCATCACCGGTGGTCGCAATTACCAAAACCGCTACTTCGACTGGGACGACGATTTCGACTACGTCGATCGCGACGTGCTGGTTGGCGGACCGGCAGCGCGCGCGATGGCCGACAGCTTCGCGCTGTTCTGGCAGCACAAGCGCTCGGTACCACTGACCCATCTGCGTGATGTCGATCGCTACATCGTCGCGCATCCCGCCGCGCCGGACTGGCCGGCACCCAACTACGTGCATCCGCAACGCGTATACCGCGCGGAACAGGAGGCTGACGACGCGGACTGGCTGCGAGCGCATGTGCTCGAAAACAGCATCCGTACCGGCAACGTGGAGTTTTTCAGCGACCTGCCGGCAAAGACCGACAAACCGCAGAAGCGGAATGCGCTCCAATTCACCCACCGTGTGATGCAGATGGTGGCCGGCGCGAAGCATGAGGTCGTGCTGCAAACACCCTACCTGGTGATGAGCCGACGCGCGCGCGAAATTTTTGAGCAGCTGCACGAGCAGACGTCAGCGCCGCAGATCGTGGTCTCCACCAATTCGCTTGCCTCCACCGATGCGTTCGCGGTGTATGCGCTGTCCTACAAACACCGCAAACTCTATCTGAAGGATTACGGCTTCGAAATTTACGAAATGAAACCTCACGCCGAGGGTCCGGCCGAGGCCAACGCGTTCGCCAGCATGGAATCGGATGAGGCAGAATCCGACGATGGCACGCCGCCCGCCAATGGGGTCGAGGCGCGCGATTCCTCCAAGCGATTTGTCGACACCGAAACCCATGGACTGCTCGGCAGCCATGGCAGGGGCCGTCGGCCAGCGCCGCTACTCAGCGAAGGCCGACGCTTCGGGCTGCATGCCAAGTCGATCGTGATCGACCAGACCATCGCGATGGTGGGCTCGCACAACTTCGATCCGCGCTCGGATCACTACAACACCGAGGCCGGCGTGATCGTCTACGACGCGCGCTTCGCCGATCAGCTGCGCCAGAGCATCCTGCGCGATACGCAGCCGGAGAACGCGTGGGTGATCGCTCCGAAACAGGCCGAGGTACCCGTGCTCAGCGATATCAGCCAGGCAATCGGCAGCGTCTCCGAGCAGTTGCCGTTGTTCGATCTGTGGCCATTCCGCTACGCCACCAGCTACGACATCAAGCCCGGCTGCCAGCCGCTGCGGGTCAGCGATCCCGGCTTCTTCGCGTGCTATGAACCGGTCGGCGATTTTCCCGACTCGGCAGCGTCGCCGAAGCTGCTCTACACCTTGTTCATGACCGCATTCGGAGCGGGCGTCAGCGGCGTTCTCTAAGAGTCAGTTCGAAGTCTTTCGTAGCTCGTGCCATCTCGAAGCATCCTGCGGTCATGCTCCCTCCCCTGCTCGCAGGGGAGGGTTGGGGTGGGGTCGCTCTTCGCGCAGAAGATCAAAAGCGTCACCCCCTCCCAGCCTCCCCCTACAAGCAGGGGGAGGAGCAAAGCAGCCTATCTTGCCGTCATGCTTCCTTCCATGCTTGCAGGAGAGGAGCAAAGCAACCCGTCCCGCAGCACCCAAGAGCGCGCAGTACGTTACGACCGCTCGAGGATCGCCGTAACGCCCATGCCACCCGCGGTGCAGATCGAGATCAGGCCCCGACCCGAGCCCTTCTCCTCCAGCAGTTTGGCCAGCGTGGCGATAATCCGCGCGCCCGTGGCGGCAAATGGATGACCCGTTGCCAAGCTGGAACCGTGCACGTTCAACTTCGTCGGATCGATCGTGCCAAGCGGCGCGTCGAGGCCAAGCCGGTTTTTGCAGTACTCCGCCGATTCCCACGCGCGCAGCGTACATAGCACCTGCGCGGCGAACGCTTCGTGGATTTCGTAGTAGTCGAAGTCCTGCAGGGTCAGGCCGTTGCGGGCGAGCATGCGCGGCACGGCGATGGTCGGCGCCATCAGCAGGCCCTCGCCATGGACAAAATCCACGGCGGCGACTTCGGCATCACGCAGGTACGCCTGAATCTTCAGGCCGCGCCGGGTCGCCCACTCGTCGGTAGCCAGCAGCACGGCAGCCGCGCCATCGGACAGGCCGGTGGAGTTGCCGGCGGTCAACGTGCCGTGGCCGGAGGTCTTGTCAAACGCGGGCTTCAGCGCAGCCAGTTTCTCGATGCTCGAATCCGGACGCAGGAAGCCATCGCGCTTGAGCCCGCGGAACGGCACCAGCAGGCTCTCGAAGAAGCCGGCGTCATACGCGGCAGCGAGCTTGTGATGACTTTCCAAAGCGAGTTGATCCTGCGCCTCGCGCGTGATGTGCCACTCCCTTGCCATCTGCTCGCAGTGGTCGCCCATCGACTTGCCGGTGCGCGGCTCGGCCACACCGGGAAACGAGGGTTTCAACTCGCGGAAGGAGAAGCCACGTACGGCGATCTTCAACTTGTCCAGCGGCGTCTTCGCACGGTTCATCGCCAGCAGCCGCTTGCGCAAGCGTGTGCCGTAGACGATCGGCACGTCGCTGGTGGTATCCGAGCCGCCGGCGATGCCGGCCTCGATCTGCCCCGCGGCAATCTTGTTGGCCACGATGATCGCGTTGTCCAGCGAGGTACCGCAGGCGCGCGCCGTGGTAATGCCCGGCGTGGTCGACGCCAGCCCCGAGCTGAGCAGCGCTTCGCGTGCCAGGTTCCAGTCCGACGAGTGCTTGATCACCGCGCCCATCGCCACTTCGCCTAGCTCCACGCCATGCAGACCGTAACGTTCGACCAGCGCGCCAAGCACCTTGACCGACATGCCGAAGTTGCCGACATCGGCGTAGGCCGTGTTATTGCGGCAGAACGGGATGCGCACACCGCCGATCACCCCAACGCGCTTGTGCGTGTTTTCCATGGTCAAAACAGTCCGGAACTCAAGTTTCCCAAGGCTAACCCGCCATGCCGCGCGGTGAAAGCCCAAAACCGTGAAGGATGCCTCGATCCATTCAGCACAGACGTCCTGCGCCCTGCCCTGAAGAGAGCAAAACGTCCTGCCTGCTAATATTCGGCTTCTTTGCCGTTCGGAATGCTGCCCGTGGAAGCGCAAACGCTGCTCGCCCTCCCCATCGTGCTGGCATTGGAACGGGTCGCCGGCGACCTGCCGCCGCCACTGAGCTTGAGCCGTGATGAGGCGGCCGAGCTGGCCGAACTCGTCGCCGCCGATCTGCATGCGCTGGTGCCACAGGTGGCCGAAGTCCGGCTGGCGCTGGTCGGCGCGCTGTTCGACCCGGTCGAATTGCTGCGGCCGGGTTTCCCGGTGTGGGCTACGCTGGATGAGCTGGCCCGGCGCGTACCGCGCGGCCAACTGGACAACGTCGTCGCGTTTGGCAGCCACGAAGGTCGCATGCCGGCGCAACCGCTGGAGCCGTCGCCGATCTTTGCCGACGGCCCGATGCGCCTGCTTCCGATCTCCTTGCTGGCGCCCGAGGCGCTGGCGGCTGAGCTGTCCGAGCAACTGGAGATCCAGCTGGTCGGCCGCGGCGAAGCCGGCGCATTGACCAGTGACTGGCTGATCCGCACGCTCGGCATCCCGCTGGAGCACGTGCGTTACCTGAGCCGCAACGACCTGCTTGCACTGACCTGCGTGCAGTACGAGCACGTCAACCTGGCGCCGTTGTGGACGCTGCTGGAAGGCGCACTGCTGACGCCCTATCGCGAGGAGTCGACGATGAGCGCGCGTGGGTTGACGCTGCGCTACAAAGAGGGCCGCGTCGAAGCGCAATCACCCTCCGACTGGCTGCGCGGCCATAGCGGCGAAGCCAGCCAGCGCGCGCATGATTTCGCCGGCATCGTGTTTGAGCTGCGCCAGTATGCCGCCCTGCTCGATGCACACCAGGTGCCGTTGGTGCTGCGCGTTGAGGACGCATCTACGGCCGGTTACCTACTGGAAACCTTCGCCCCGGCCGAAGCCGGCTACGGCGCGCCGACGCTGTATGCGCACGAAGCGCCAGGGCTGGGCGTGGTCGCCGTAACCGTGGCCCAGCGTAGCGAGGGTGGCCGGGCCCGGGTGCTGGCGCATGGCTACCCACTGCGTTCGCAGGCGCTGGGCACCATGCTGTCGGACCTAGCCGATCGTTATGCTATCGCCGCCGAACTGCATGCATTGGGCCGCATCGTGCTCACTACTGCCGGCCAGCTCAGCGCACCGGAAGAAACCCTGCACTAAGCTCGGGGAGCCTCGGCGTAGACAGGCCCATGGCGGAGCACGCACCGGCTCCACAGTAGCGCTCACTTGGCGCATGATGCAGGGAAGGGCGCGAGGAAGCGCCAACGGCAATATCAGACATGCGACAGACCGATCGCGAGTTCGTTCCGACCGGCGGTGACGCCTCTTGGCCTGCGCACGTGATGGAGGGTGCGCCGGCGCTGATCACCTATATCGATCGCGATCGATGCTTCCGCTTCGCCAATCGCACCCATCTTCCATGGTTGGGCATCGACCCCGAGAAGATCATCGGCCGTCCGGTAAACGAGGTGCTCGACGACTGGAGCATGCAGCGCGCGGGCGTCTGCCTGGAGCAGGCCCTCGCTGGGGCACCGGCGGTGTACGAGGGTGAACTGTTCAGCGGCTCCGCCCGCCGTTACGTCCACGGTAACTTCCAGCCGGACTTCGATGCCGATGGCCAAGTGCGTGGCGTATGCACGGTGTTCATCGACATCACCGCACGCCATGCCCTGGAGACCCAGCTGCGCGAAAGCGAGCAGCGCTTCTACGGTGCCTTTCAGCATGCCGCGATCGGCATGGCGCTAGTCTCACCCGACGGGCGCCTGCTGCGGGTCAACAGTTCGCTGTGCCAGATGCTGGGCTACAGCGAGCAGGAACTGCTGGCGATTTCGATCATCGACCTCACCCACACCGACGACCTTGCTGCTTCCCGCGAGCTGGCCACCCAGCTGATGGAGGGCCAGCGCGACACCTATCAACTGGAAAAGCGCTATTTCCACCAGGACGGCCACACGGTCCACGTCCAGCTCAGCGTGTCGCTGGTGCGTGCCGCGGACGGAACGCCCTATCACGCCGTCGCGCAGATCCAGGACATCAGCCAGCGCAAGGCCTATGAGGAAGCGCTGTTCCGCGAGCGCGAACTGGCCGAAGTAACCCTGCGCTCGATCGGCGACGCGGTCATCACCACCGATTTGCAGCAGCGCGTGACCTCGCTTAACCCGATTGCCGAGGCAATGACCGGCTGGGCCCATGCCGAAGCCGTCGGCCGCCCAATGAGCGAAGTATTCAAGCTGATCGACAGTCGCACTCGCGAGTCGCTGCACAACCCGTTGCTGGACGCCATCACGCGCGATGCCATTGTCGAGCTGAAGGGTAATGTGGTGCTGCTGCACCGCAATGGCTTCGAGACGCCCATCGAGGATTCTGCCGCGTCCATCCACGATCATGCCGGCGGCGTGATCGGCGGCGTGCTGGTGTTCCACGACGTGAGCGAGACACGCACGCTCGCGCTGAAGATGGCGCACCTGGCGCAGCACGACACGCTGACCGGGCTGCCCAACCGCAGCCTGCTGCAAACGCGCCTGGAGCAGGTGCTGGCCGCGGCCTTGCGACGCCACGACCAGGCGGCATTGCTGCATATCGATATCGACCATTTCAAGCAGGTCAACGATTCGCTTGGTCATGCCGCCGGCGATACCCTGCTGCGCGCATTCGCCCAGCACCTGCGCAGCAATATGCGCAACGAGGACACTGTCAGCCGCGTCGGCGGCGACGAGTTTGTGGTGCTGCTTTCGCATGTGGACGGGCGCACCGGAGCCAGCCAGCTGTGTGAGCAGTTGATGCGCCGCTGGCAAAACTCGAGCGCCTGCAAGCTGGCCGATCTCACGATCAATTTCAGTGTCGGTATCAGCGTGTTCCCCGAGGACGCGAATAATGCCGAGGCGATGCTGCGCCATGCCGACGTGGCGATGTACGAGGTGAAGATGCAGGGTCGCAATGGCTATCGCTTCTTCACCCCATCGATGAGCGAGCGGCCGGCCGCACGACTGCGCATCGAACAAGACCTGCACAAGGCGCTGCGTCGCGGTGACCTGCGCCTGCACTACCAGCCCAAAGTCGATGCGTACACCGGCGCCATCGTCGGCGCCGAGGCGCTGCTGCGCTGGCAGGTTGAAGGCCGTGATGTCTATATGCCGGACCAGTTCATCCCGGTCGCCGAGGAAACCGGCCTGATCGTGCCGATCGGCGAATGGGTCATGCAAGAGGCCTGCCGCCAGGCCGGCGAATGGCATCGCGCGGGACGTTCCATTGCGGTGGCGGTAAACGTATCCGCACCACAGTTCCAGCACGCCAGTTTCCACGACGCACTGCAGGCGGCGCTGCAGGAGGCACAGCTACCGCCTGCGCTGATCGAGCTGGAGCTGACCGAGCGCATGGTGATGTCCGCCGGCGACCAGAGCCGTGCACTCATGCAACGTATCAAGGACCTCGGCGTGAGCCTGGCGCTGGACGATTTCGGCACCGGCTATTGCAGCCTCTCCTACCTCAAGTACTTCCCGATCGATGCGCTGAAGATCGATCGCGTTTTCGTACGCGACATCACGACCGACGCTGACAATGCCGCCATCACCGACGCCATCATCGCCATGGCACGCGGGCTGGGCATGAGCGTGGTGGCCGAGGGCGTGGAGACGCGCGAGCAGGCCGAACATCTGCGCCGTGCCGGCTGCTCACTGCTGCAGGGCTTTTTATTTGGCACGCCGCAGTCGGCAGAGGATTTCGGACGACATCTGTTGCCGGCCTGAGTTGCTGCGCTCAACGAGTTCCGCGTTGTTTGGTACAGGCGAATCCATACATCGGCGCATACCCGATGAATGCAGCTGAGGTCCTAGGCGTGCCTTCGTGCGTGACCTGACCACCGATCCTGACACCGCTACCACTACCGGCGCGATCATCGCGATGGCACGGAGCCGCAACAAGGTCGTGATCGCCGAAGGTGTGGAAACCCAGGATCAGGGTGATGTGCTGCACAAGGCAGGCTGCTTGCAACTGCAGGTTTCCCGTATGGCGCGCCGATGTCGGCCGCAGCGCTTGAGCAACTAATTGTCGGCGTAGACTGAATCATCTGACAGGCTTTTGAGAATCCCGGCGTAAGCGATACGCAGCTGCTACGCGACTACGAGAGCGCAACATTGCTATGCGCAACGTTTCGTCGAACTCCTTCGAAAATCCTAAGCACAACCCGTCGCCCTGAGCGTGGCGCAGCGAAGTCGAAGGGCGCTCGGAAAACTATGGGCGGCTCGCACCGATCGTCGATTCCCCTGCGGGCCTGTCG
>JBAPPP010000659.1:0-3507 GCA_049280175.1 Rhodanobacter sp. | reverse complement strand
GGGCTCAGCAGGTGGGGTACTGGCATCCCGCTTGACGACGTACGGGTGATCGCGCCGATACCTCGTCCTAGGCGCAATATTTTCTGTGTGGGCAAGAATTATCGCGAACATGCACATGAATTTGCGCGCAGCGGTTATGAAGCCGGAGCCGTCAAGGGCGGGGAGGTCGACGAGTTTCCGGCCATCTTCACGAAACCCGGTAGCAGCGTCGTTGGGCCAAGAGATTCGGTCCAAACTCACCCATCCATTACGTCGGCCGTCGACTATGAGGGCGAGTTGGCAGTGATAATCGGGCATCCGGGGCGTAACATCAATCGCGCCAACGCCTTAAGCCATGTCTGGGGTTATACAATTGTCAACGACGTGACCGCGCGTGACCGGCAGAAGAAGAGCAGTCAGTGGTTTTTAGGGAAAGCGCTCGATACGTTCTGCCCTATGGGGCCATGGATTACAACCGCCGACGAGGTTGAGGGTGCCAATTTGCAACTTCAAACGTGGGTTAATGGCGAGCTTCGCCAAAATGCGAATACTCGTGACTTAATTTTCAATATACCTATTCTTATAGAATCTATATCGGCGGGGTTGACGCTGCAGCCCGGCGACGTAATAGCTACCGGAACGCCTGCGGGTGTGGGAATTGGTTTCAATCCACCGCGCTTTCTGCGCCCTGGTGACGTTGTCACTGTCACGATCGCCGGATTGGGAACCATCAGTAACCCATTCGAGTGACCTGCTGTTCGCACGCGATCGTCTTTTAGACGAAGGAAATTCCGCATCGCGCATTTGAAGTCCTCGCCATCGGTGGCGTCCACCCTATCTCGGTCTGCAATTCGCTAGTGGCCTAAACGCTGCGACGACCGCTGGATCCAAAACTATGACTCTGGCCACCGATTCGTCGCTTTTAGTGCTTTGTCATCTTCGCCATCTGGTTGAGCATGAGATTAGGAGCGATACGGCTCATGGCTTTCAATACATTGGCGAGTCCTGGGCGGATTTCCAGCTTGCCCGCCTCGATCCCGGCGATGGCGCGCCTTGCGAGCACTCTCACGCTCATACCCTTTTGATCTTTTAATTCCTCCCCGAACTCACCACTGAAGAGCGGCGTCTCGACACCTGGCGGCGCCAGCTCGATTACCGTAACGTCCGTGCCTTCAAGCTGGACACGCAACGATTGCGTAAATGAATGCATACCCGTAGAGCCGGACTTAGGAAATCGTGAGAAGCTGACGAACGACGCTCATCTGTTGCGACCGCTCAAAGTTCACTGGACAGAGCGCGCAAACTTTAGTGGGATGCGTAGATGTGTTCGTTAAAGCATAAGTTGGCCGCAGCGGACACTTTATGCTTTAAATAAAGCATAACTTGGCCGCTTTGAGCACGGGCGTACCGCTGGAGCTGGCGTCAACGCTCAGTTGTGCTGTTAAAGCATAAACTGGCCGTGCCCGTCGTCAACACTCTCGAAAGGCGACTCCCGCAGCTGCGAGATCGCCCATTCGCTCGCGAGCGATGAGAGCAACGAACTGCACGGTGCGCGTGCTCGCGCGACCGATGCGGTGGCCGCGGGAAGGCTGTGGGCGCTCAGCGAATGCCTTACGGGCAAGGGTAGCAACGCAACATTTGTCGCGATCGCCGCGGCTGTTCTACAGAAGTTATCGATCAGAAACGATCAACGTCAACGATTGCCTGGGCAAAGTCCTGCGGCGCCTCTTGGGGCAAGTTGTGACCGACACCACCACCGATGTCTCGATGTGCGTATTTGCCGGTGAATTTCTTCGCATAGGCTGCGGCGGCTGGGTGCGGGGCGCCGTTGTCACTACCTTCAAGCGTGATTGTCGGTACAGTGATATTGGGCGCTGCAGCTAAACGCTGCTCAAGAGCATCGTATTGCGGTTCCCCTTTGGAGAGCCCCAGGAACCAGCGATAATGATTAATCGTGATTTCGGCGAAGTCAGGGTTTTCAAACGATACGGCGCTGCGCTCATAGGTGGCGTCGTCGAAGTTCCACTTCGGCGAAGCGGTTGTCCAAATGAGCCTGTTGAAGTCCTTCCAATTCTTCTCGTAACCAAGCTTTCCGCGGTCAGTAGCGAAATACCACACGTACCACCATTGTTGCTCGATCTTAGGCGGCAGCGGATGTGCGAAAAGAGGTTGGCTAGCGACGATGTAGCCGCTTACAGAGACTAATGCCTTGCAACGCTCCGGCCAGAGCACCGCGATTTGGCAAGCGCAATTTGCGCCCCAGTCAAAAGCACCAAAAACCGCACTCTTGATCTTCAGCGCGTCCATCAACGCAATAATATCGATCGCATTTCTCACCTGCTGCCCATTCCTGTACGTATCGGCTGAAAGAAAGCGCGTCGTGCCATAGCCGCGAAAATGGGGAATGATCACTCGATAGCCTTGCGATGCGAGCAATGGTGCAACGTCCACGAAACTATGGATGTCGTAAGGCCAGCCGTGCAGGAGTATGACGACGGGACCGTCAGCAGGGCCGGCTTCCGCATATCCCATATTCAGGACACCGGCATTGATCTGCTTAATCGCCCCGAACGACGAGTTGCTTCCTGCCCTGACCGGCGGAATGGTTACTGGCGATTTCGACATGCCGGATTTCGCAAAGGCGTCCCCCATCGAAATGAACGGGGCCGCTGCCATCGTCAGCGCAGCTAACCCGAGAAAAGTGCGTCGTTGAGGGTCGGTCTCATTGGTCATGGCTTCTCTCTCGTCAAGGTTGTGTAGTTGCAGAAAGGCAAGAATCACCGTGACCTAACGCATGCCTAGGCCTGATGTCGCTTGAGGTTTACGCTCACTGAGCGTATCGCGTAGTGACGAAATCGTGATTTTTCGCCAGCGATTGGTGACAGGCGAAGCACGTTTTATGCTCCGCCAATGAGGTCGGTTTACCATTTACGAAGCGACCAAACCCCCAGCCGCCAGTGGCGGCATATTTCTTCGAGTCTTTCACCATAAACTGCACTGTGGTCGCTTGCCCTGGAAAGCTGGCGGTCGCAAAGAACGTCGACGGCACGCGCTTCCAAGCCACCTTTGCCAGAATGGTTCTATCGGGAAATGGCAATCTACCTTCGCGATATGCTTGGAAGCCAGTGGGATTGCCGAAGATGATGCGTAGCTCGTCAAGCGGTGGCGCTTCAAGAGAGGGTGCGATCGCCTGCCACTCCCGATAACCCGAAGGAATCGTGACACCGTAGATAGGAGATGCATTTCCGATCGCCGCCCTGTTTGCGGTCGGGGTAATTCCGGTTTCGTTCGAAGAAGACACGGCTATCTGGGCATCGAGGTAGAGGATGCCCTTGCCATGGCAGAGGAAACTGAGGTCTGAGGTCTGATGGCGACCGGCGCTAAGGTCTGTTTTCGACCCATAACAATGGGATGGACTCCTCCTCACCTACGGCATCTAGGTGCCAGACTGAAGGTGCAAACCAGACAGTCAACGGCGAGAAGGAGTCCACACATGAAGCTTAAACGCATCGGGGTCGACTTGGCCAA
>JBAPPP010000658.1:0-8714 GCA_049280175.1 Rhodanobacter sp. | reverse complement strand
GCGTAGCGATGCCCAACATTCCCGCGACGACGATGTTGGGCATCGCTGCGCTCACCCCAACCTACGGACCTACGTTTACTCTGAGATCTGATCTGTCATGTCAAAAGCCTATTTCTCGCCCGCCACTTTCCGCTTTCTGCGTGCGCTCGACCGCAACAACAGCCGTGAGTGGTTTGCCGAGCACAAGGATGATTACGAGCGCCACGTGCGCGAGCCGTTTCTTGAACTGATCACCGACATGCAGGCTCCGTTGACGAAGATCAGCTCGCACTACCGTGCCGATCCGCGCAAGAACGGCGGCTCGCTGTTCCGCATCTATCGCGATACGCGCTTTTCCAACAACAAACTACCGTACAAGCCGTGGCAGGGTTCGCGCTTCTTCCATGAGCGGCGGCACGAGATTCCGGCACCGTCGTTCTACGTGCATATCCAGCCGGGCGACTGCTTTGCCGGTGGCGGCATGTGGCATCCGGAGCCGGATGCGTTGAAGCACATTCGTGGCTTCATCTCCGATAACCCGGCTGCATGGAAGCGGGCCACGCAGAGCAAGGCGTTCCGCGAGCACCTCACTTTCTGGGGCGAATCGCTGAGCCGTCCGCCACGCGGCTACGATCCCGCGCACGAGCTGATCGAAGATATCAAGCGCAAGGATTTCGCCGTCGGCGAGAACTTCGACGAGGCACTCGCCTGCTCCACTGAACTGATGCCGTGGGTCGTGGCCACCTTCAAGCGTGCGTCGCCCCTGGTCGACTATTTGTGTGCGGCACAGGAGCTGGAGTTCTAGTCCTGGCCGCCGTCAAGCGTCATAGCCTGGACCGACGCATCGACCAGATCGCGGCACCGATGCCGATCAACGCCGTCATGGCCACATAGTGGGCTGGTGCGAGTACGCCGAAGCGCTGCACCAGCAATCCGATCAGCGGCGGCGTGAGGCCGCCGAACAGCGCATAGGCAATGTTGTATGAGAACGACAGCCCGGAGAAACGTACCGCGGGTGGGAACGCCACAACCATCAGCGCCGGCACCACCCCGACCACGCCGACACTGAAGCCGGCCAGCGCATACAACGCGACGAAATGCGCGCCGCCGGCCTGCAGATCCAGATACAACGCATAGCTGCCAAGCAGCAGCCCGATCGCGCCAAGCAGCAGCGTGCGTGCATAGCCGAGGCGATCAGCCAGCCAGCCGTAAAACAAACAACCCAGCCCCAGTGCGAACGACGCCACGCTGTTGCCGAGGAACGCGCGCGCCGGCTCGATATGGAAGTCCAACTGCACCCGCGACGGCGTCATCAGGATGATCACCACGATCGCGGCCGTGAGCATCCAGGTCACCAGCATCGACAGCAGCACGCTCGGCAGATGCCGTGCGAACACTTGCCGCAAGGGCAATCCGGAAGCCAGTTCGCGACGAGCATGCATCGCCTCGAATACCGGCGTCTCGCTGAGCCAGCGGCGCAGCCAAACCGCGAAAAAGCCGAACACACCGCCGACCAGGAACGGCAGCCGCCAACCCCAGGCGAGCACTTCAGCCGGGGCAAGCCCACGATTGATGGCAGCAGCCACCAGCGAGCCGATCAGTATCCCCACCGTGAGCCCGGAAGTGAGGCTGGCGCAGGCAAAACCGATCCGCTGCGGCGGCACGTGCTCGGCCACGAACACCCATGCACCGGGCACTTCGCCACCTACCGCGATGCCCTGCACGATCCGCAGCAGCAGCAACAGCAAGGGCGCGAGCATGCCGATCTGCGCGTATACCGGCAGCAGGCCGATGCCCAACGTGGGCAACGCCATCAGGAACACGCTGAGGGTGAACATCTTCTTGCGCCCCAGCGTATCGCCGTAGTGCGCCATTACGACGCCACCGAGCGGGCGTGCCAGGTAGCCGGCCGCAAAAATGCCATACAACTGCAGCTGCCCCAGCCAGGTTGGGGTGTCCTTGGGAAAGAAAAGATGGCCCAGCGGAATCGTGAAGAACACAAACACCACGAAGTCGTAGAACTCCAGCGCCCCGCCGAGAGCGGCAAGCGCCAGCGTGCGCACATCGCGGCGGTCCAGCGCACGCTCGGACAAGCGGGAATTTGAGAGCGAAGAAGCGGCAAGAGTCATCGAACGAACCTGTCCAGGCGCAGCCAAGTGGCCCGGCAACATAGCACCAGCGGCGCCATGCCCTCAAAGGCCCGTGTGCTTCCCATCGTTAAGGATTGGGCAAGTCAAGAAAATGGCGTATCGTTTCGCCCAGCCAAGCTCTTGATGTCGGCGCTGCAATGACGCGCGCTGTGGGAGCTGCAAAGTCTTTATCAACACAAGGAGAGTCGTAGATGAGCATGAGCAAGCGATTGGCTGCCGAGTTTTTCGGCACGTTCTGGCTGGTCACGGGAGGCTGCGGCAGCGCGATACTGGCGGCGGCATTCCCGGACCTCGGCATTGGCTTTGCGGGCGTGGCGCTGGCCTTCGGCCTCACCGTGCTGACCATGGTGTATGCGGTAGGCCAAATCTCCGGCGGCCATTTCAACCCGGCAGTGACCGTTGGTCTATGCGCCGGTGGCCGCTTCCCGGCAAGGGATGTGATTCCGTACATCGTGGTGCAGGTGGTCGGCGCGATCGCGGCGGCGGCGGTGCTGTATCTCATTGCCAGTGGCAAGCCCGGTTTCGACGCCAGCGCCAGCGGCTTCGCCTCGAACGGGTATGGCGCCCATTCGCCGGGCGGCTACTCGATGCAGTCCGCGATCGTCTGCGAACTGGTGATGACCGCGTTCTTCCTGATCGTGATTCACGGCGCCACCCACAAGCGTGCACCGACCGGTTTCGCCGGCATTGCGATCGGCCTCACGCTTACCTTGATCCACTTGGTCAGCATCCCGGTCACCAACACCTCGGTAAACCCGGCACGCTCGACTGGCGTAGCGCTGTTTCAGGGTGGTTGGGCGATCGAGCAATTGTGGCTGTTCTGGCTGGTGCCGCTGATCGGCGGTGCGATCGGCGGGTTGATCTATCGCTACCTGCTGGAAACGCGCGACTGATACGCAAAGCCCCGCCGAATTGGCGGGGCTTTTGTTTCAGGCTTCGGAAAACGGAAACGCCAGCACGTCGGCGATCGCGTTGGTGTCGCTCAGGCACATCAGCAGGCGCTCCACACCCATCGCCACGCCGGCACAATCGGGCATCGCGTCGAGCACGGCGAGCAACGCTTCGTCGATCGGAATTTCACGTTGGCCTCGCGCACGGCGTACCGCATTGTCGCGCTCGAACCGCTCACGCTGCTCCGCTGCATCGTTCAATTCGTGATAGCCGTTGGCCAGCTCAAATGGCCCCAGATACAACTCGAAGCGTTCGGCCAAGGGGGGGTCACCAGGACGGATCTTCGCGAGCGCGCACTGGCTGGCCGGGTAGTCGTGGATCACCGTGATGCGATTGCGCGGAAATGCCGGCTGCAGCCGGTGAGTGATCAGCAGGTCCAGCCAGTCATCACGGGTCAACCCAGCCGGGTCGATGTTCTGCTCGGACAGAAGCGCACGCAATTCGTCGATCGGTGCATGCAGCGGATCGATGCCGAGCTCGTCCAGAAAAAACTGTCGGTAGTTCTCGATCAGCACTTCGGCCCGGCGTCCCTGCATCGCCAGTGCGCTCTCCACCAGCATGATGGCGTCCTCCATCAGTCGGCGGTGATCCCAGCCGACGCGATACCACTCCAGCATGCTGAATTCGGGATTGTGCCGGCCACCGGCCTCACCGTTGCGGAACACACGGCCCAGCTCGTAGCAGTCGCCGATACCGGCTGCCAGCAGGCGTTTGAGTGGATATTCCGGCGACGTTCGCAACCAACGCTCGCGTGCACCGGCATCGACGTGGCCACTGAACAGGGTATTGAAACTTTCGATATTCGGATCGGTATTGCCGCTGGCCGAGAGCATCGGTGTTTCCACCTCCAGCACGTTACGCTCGGCGAAAAACGTTCGGATCAGGGTGTAGACCCACGCGCGCAGCTGCAGTGATGCAAGCAACGTCGCCATCACGTCGCTCCTTCGTGTTCGGCCAACAGTGCCAGCAGGCGTGCCTCGTCCCACACTTCCACGCCAAGCTCCTGCGCCTTGTCGAGTTTGGAACCGGCGGCTTCGCCGGCGACGACAAAGCTGGTCTTCTTCGACACCGAGCCCGACACCTTGGCACCGAGCGCTTCCAGTCGTTCTTTCGCCTCATCACGACTGAGCGTCGGCAACGTGCCCGTAAGCACGATCGTCTGCCCTTCCAACGGTGCGGCGGTGGCCTGGGCAGCCTGCGGAATGGCGGACAGCAGGTGTTGCATCGCCGTTTCGGCCTCACGCAGCGGAGCAAGGTTTGCTTCGTCGGCAAGATAGGTCTGCAGGTTCGTCGCAGCGGCAGATGGCAGACCAGCAACCACCCAGTGCGTAGCACCGGCGGCGATCAGTTTCGCCAGCGTGGGATAGTGTTCGGCAAGCAGCCGCGTGCTCTTCGGGCCAAGCTTGCTGATCTTCACCATGTCCAGCAGCACGGCCAGATCCAGTCGCCCGCGCAACTTCGGCGATGGCGGCGCTTCGTCGCTGAAAACAATGCCAGTGGCAAGTAGCGCATCGACCACCCGCTGGTTGCCTTGCTGCGCAAAGAAGGCGGCGATAGAAGTGGCCACTTCGTCGCCGATATCAGGCAACACGCGCAGTACCGGCGCCGGTGTGCTGCGTACGAAATCGAGCTGGCCAAGCCATGCCGCCAAGGTCTTCGCGGTGCTTTCGCCGATATGCATGATGCCCAGCGCAAACAGGAAGCGCGCCAGCGTCGTGTGCTTGCTGGCGGCAATGCCTTCGACCAGATTCTCCGCCCATTTGGTGGCGATCTTGCCGGCCTTTACGGTTTCCGGAATGGAACCATCGCGCTCGTCGATGGCCTGTTTCATCGCCACGAAACGCTCGACGGTAAGCCCGTACAGATCCGCCGGCGTGTGCACGATATCCGACTCGACCAGCGCTTCGGCGAAGCGCTCGCCGAGGCCTTCGATGTCCATCGCGCGACGCGACGCGAAATGGATCAACGCTTCCTTACGCTGAGCTGCGCATATCAGGCCACCGGAACAACGCCAGGCGGAGGCGCCCTCCTCGCGTACCAGCGCAGAGCCACAGACCGGACAGACTGTCGGCATCTGCCATGGATGAGTACCGGGGGGACGACGATCTTCGACCACCCGCACCACTTCCGGAATCACGTCGCCGGCCCGGCGCACGATCACGGTGTCGCCAATGCGCACGTCCAGTCGCGCGATCTGGTCGGCGTTGTGCAACGTGGCATAGGTGACCGTGACGCCAGCGACCTGCACCGGTTCCATCCGCGCACGTGGCGTCACCGCGCCGGTGCGGCCGATCTGCACTTCGATATCGAGCAGTCGTGTCATTTCTTCCTGCGCCGGAAACTTATGCGCAATCGCCCAGCGCGGCGCGCGCGAAACGAAGCCCATCTCGCGCTGGCCGGCGTAGTCATCCAGCTTGTAAACCACGCCATCGATGTCGTACGGCAGCGAGTCGCGTTTCGCACCGATGCGGCGGAAGTAGGCGAGCAGTCCATCGAGCCCACGTGCCGTGCCCACTTCCGGCGACACCGGAAAGCCCCATTCGCGCAATTGCTGCAAGGTCTTTGAATGCGTCGGCGGCAGCTCGGCGCCTTCGACCACGCCAACCGCATAGGCAAAGAAGCTCAACCGACGTTTCGCCGTGATCGCGGGGTCGAGCTGACGCAACGAGCCCGCCGCACCATTGCGCGGATTGGCCAGTGTTTTCTCGCCATGCTCGCGGGCGTAGTCGTTGAAGGTTTCGAAATCCTTGCGCAGCATGATCACCTCGCCGCGCACTTCCAGCACGGCTGGCCAGCCTTCACCGCGCAGGCGCAGCGGAATCGCGCGCACGGTACGCAGATTCGCCGTGACGTCCTCGCCGGTTTCGCCGTCACCTCGGGTCGCGCCCTGCACGAACACGCCGTGTTCGTAACGCAGGCTGATCGCCAGGCCGTCAAGTTTGGGTTCCACCGAAAACACCGGCGCGTGCCGATCCAGCGTCTGTTCGATCCGCCGTTCAAACTCGGCGACCTCACGGAAGCGGGTGCGGTCGTCGTCAGGCTGGCCTTCCTCGAGCGGTTGCTCGAACGCGTTACCCAGCGACAGCATCGGAATCACATGCCGCACTTCGGCAAAGCCGCCGTGTGCCCGCGCCCCCACCTTGCGCGTCGGCGAATCGTCCGAGGCCAGGGCAGAATGCTCGGCTTCCAGCGCTTCCAGCTCGCGCATCAGGCGATCGTAAGCAGCGTCGGTGATCTCCGGATCGTCGAGCACGTGATAGCGGTAGTTGGCCTGCTCGATCTGAGTCCGCAGCGTGGCAACGTGAGCAGTGATCTCGGCGGGTGCTGGGCGTTCAGTCATGCAGGTCTCCTTCCTCCCGTCAGTTTACCGATACCCGGGCATTTCAGCCGACCAAAGTAAGCAAATCAAAAGCTGGCGGGCATATTTTTCCAACTGTATGCGGAGTCCATCCCGCTGCGGGAGGACAGGATAATGCGCGTATCGCGGTATCTGGCGGTTCTGGCTGCCTTTGTCGCGTCCAGCACCGCGATGGCCGGTGGCGGCCCCTTCGGCATTGACCATGTCGTGACTTACGACAACAGCGGCATCTGGAAGCGAAGCAATCAGGAAGTTCTGATATACGGCACGATCCTTACCGTGAGTGTCGGTGCCTTGGCGTTCGGCGACCAGGACAAGCTCGGCGACACTTTCTGGCGCTCGGTCGATGCGATGGCTATCAGCAGCGCGGGCGCCGAGGTGATGAAATACACGTTCCAACGCGAACGACCCTCGCAGACCAACAATCCGAACGAGTTTTTCAAGGGCGTACACGCGCAGAGCTTTCCCAGCGGCGAAGTGACCGCGATATCCGCTGCCGTGACACCGTTCATGGCCGCCTACGGCGACGATCACCCGGCGATCTATGCCCTGGCCTTGTTGCCTGCGTATGACGCCGTGGCGCGCGTCAAGACCCATGGTCATTGGCAGAGTGACGTGCTGGTCGGCGCAGCGCTCGGCACCGGGGTCGGACTGTGGGCCTCACACCGCCAGTCACCACTGATTCTCAGCTGGTTGCCGGGCGGTTTTCAGATCGGCTTTGTGCATCACTTCAAGCCTTGAAATGCCTGCCAAGTAGGTACCTGGTGAGTTGATCGACACGCTCATACAGGTACCGGCTGAGCGTGCCGGACGAAGGGAACAACAGATGAAATCTGGCTGACTCTGCGAATGGGGTTCACGCAAAGTAAGCTGTCATAGCAAGTATCATGTCGTGCAATGTTACCCCCAGCCGCCGCGGATCCCCACGCTGCCGCCCCCGCTGAATCGATACCAGCGACGGTTTCAGCCGCCTTGTCCGACATTTCCTCTCGCGAGCGATTCCGCGGCCTGCTGTGGCTGGTTGCCGCCGCGTTCTTCATGCAGGCGCTGGATTCCACCGTCGTCAATACTGCCGTGCCAGCGATGGCCGAGGCGCTCAAGGTCACACCGCTGGGCATGCGCACCGCGCTGACCAGTTATGTGCTGACTCTGGCCATCCTGATTCCGGCCAGCCCATGGTTGTGCGATCGCCTCGGCACACGTCGGGTATTCGGCCTCGCGATCATCGTGTTCGGCGTGGGCTCGCTGCTGTGCGGCGTCGCGCAGACGTTGCCGCAACTGGTCGCGGCGCGGGTGCTGCAAGGGATTGGCGGCGCCTCGTTGATGCCGGTGGGCCGCTATGTGCTGGTTCGCAGCATAGCCAAGCGCGAATTCGTGCACGCGATGAGTACGGTGGCTACGTTTGGACTGCTCGGTTCCGTGCTCGGGCCCCTGCTGGGCGGCGCGTTGGTGGAGTTCACCTCATGGCGACTGATCTTCCTGATCAACGTGCCGGTAGCGATTGCCGGCGTGTGGATGAACCGGCGCGACATGCCGGACTACCGGCTGGAGCGCGCGAATCGTTTCGATTTCCTGGGCTTCCTGCTGTTTGCCGCTACCTCTGCCTTGCTGCTCACCGCCTCGGAACTGGCTGGCAGCAAGCCGGTGCCATGGGAGCGGATCGGGATGTGCACGGGAGTCGCACTGCTTCTTGGCGCGCTCTATGTGTGGCATAGCCGGCGCACGGCGCATCCAGTGGCAGACCTGAGCTTGCTGCGCGTACGCAGCGTATGGGTGGCGCTGGCGGGCGGCCTGTTCACCCGGCTGGGCATCTCCGGCATGTTTCTGCTGTTGGTGCTGTTTCTGCAGGTGGGTTGCGGTTGGTCGCCGCTGATGGCCGGCTTGATGATGGTGCCGCAGGCGCTGGGTTCGATCAGCGCCAAGTGGGTGGTCAATCGGGCACTGGTCCACTTCGGCTACCGCCGCCTGCTGCTCGGCAACACGCTGATGGTGGCGGTGCTGCTGGCCATGTTCGCCTTGCTCGGGCCCACTTCGCCAGTCTGGGCCATCGCACTGCTGACGTTCCTCTACGGCGGTTTCTCGGGGCTGCAATACACCGCGATGAATACGCTGATCTACAACGACCTGGACATCAAGCACGCCTCGATGGCTTCGTCGATGGCCTCGACCGCGCAATACCTCGCGATGAGTTTCGGCATCGCGCTGTCCACCCTACTGATGGAAGCGATGCTGCAAGGCCATGCGCACGAGGATTACGTCGTCGCGTTCCGCTGGAC
>JBAPPP010000657.1:0-2762 GCA_049280175.1 Rhodanobacter sp. | reverse complement strand
AAGCAATACCCGATTATCACCATCGAAGACGGCATGGCCGAGGGCGACAGTGAGGGCTGGAAGCTGCTGACCGAACGCCTTGGCAAGGACGTGCAGCTGGTCGGCGACGACAATTTCGTCACCAACCCTGCAATCTTCCGCAAAGGCATCGATGCTGGCATCGCCAATGCGATCCTGATCAAGGTGAACCAGATCGGCACGTTGTCGGAGACCATGGAGACCATCGCGATGGCCGACGCTGCGAAGTACGCCGCGGTGATCTCGCATCGTTCGGGCGAAACCGAGGACACCACGATCGCCGATATCGCCGTGGCGACCACCGCGACCCAGATCAAGACCGGCTCGCTGTGCCGCAGTGACCGCGTGGCCAAGTACAACCAGCTGCTGCGCATCGAGGAAGCACTCGGTACCGCAGCGCGTTATGCCGGCCGCAACGCGTTTCCCAATCTGACGCGCCTGCCCGGCTGAGCGGGGATATCGACCGCCCATGTTGCGCTGGATCGCTCTCGTTCTGATCCTTGTCCTGATCGGACTACAGCTGAAGCTGTGGTCCGGCAATGGCAGCATGCATGAAGTGGACAGCCTGCGCGTGGCGGTGAAGAAACAGGCCGACGAGAACGCAAAGCTGCTGCAGCGCAATCAGGCATTGGGCGCCGATGTGCTTGATCTCAAGCACGGCGAGCAGGCCGTTGAGGCGCGTGCGCGCACCGAACTGGGCTTGATCAAGCCGGGCGAAACTTTCTATCAGGTGGTCGACAAGCCGGCCAATGGTGGGAGCACACCGCCGCCGGCCGCTGCATCCGCGGGCCAGCCATGAGTGCGTTGTCGCCATGAGCGTGGTGATGCTTTGGTGCGTGGTGCCTGCGGCGGGACGTGGCACGCGAGTCGGTACCGATTGCCCGAAGCAGTACTTGCCGCTGGCAGGACGACCCTTGATTCAGCACACGCTGGATCGACTCGCCGCCCATCCACGGATTGCTGGTTTGCTGGTGACATTGGGCGCGGTGGATGAGTATTGGCCAGGGCTCACCACACTCAATGGCAAGCCGGTCCTCACGGCAGTAGGCGGAGCTGAGCGCAGTGATTCGGTGCTGGCCGGGATCGAGGCGCTTCCGCAGCATGTTGCTGCCGACGAATTTGTGCTGGTCCACGATGCCGCACGGCCCTGCGTCAGGCAGGCGGATATCAGCAAGTTGATCGAGCTGGGTACCGCCGCCGCTGGTGGTCTGCTGGGTGCGCCGCTGCGCGACACGCTCAAGCGCGCCGATGCCTCAGGGCATAGCATCGCCACCGAGTCGCGCGACGAACGGTGGCGTGCGTTCACGCCGCAGATGTTTCGACGTGGCGAGCTGACATCGGCCTTGCGCGACGTGGTGCGGCGCGGCCTGAAAGTCAGCGATGAGGCGATGGCCATGGAGTCGGCCGGTTTCGCACCGTTGCTGGTCGAAGGTGCCGAAGACAATATCAAGGTGACGACGGCAGCGGATTTCGCGCTCGCCGAGTTTCTCCTGACGAGGACAGCATGATGCGCATCGGTAGCGGATTTGACGTGCATGCGTTTGGCGACGGAGACCACGTGACCTTGGGCGGTGTTCGCGTGCCGCATAGTCACGGAGTAGTCGCCCATTCGGACGGCGACGTGGTGATCCACGCGCTGTGCGATGCGATCTTCGGTGCGTTGGCGCTGGGTGATATCGGTACGCATTTCCCGCCGACCGACGAGCGCTGGCGTCATGCCGACAGTCGGCAGTTCCTGCGTCACGCGGCGATGCTGATGGCGCAGCACGGCTATGCGCTCGGCAATGCGGATATCACCGTCATCGGGGAGATGCCGAAGGTCGCTCCGCATGCACAGGCCATGCGCGGACATCTCGCCGCCGACCTGGACTGCGATATCGGTCGCATCAGCATCAAGGCCACTACCACTGAGAAGCTCGGCTTCACCGGTCGTGGCGAGGGTATCGCGGCGCAAGCTTGCGTGCTGCTGGAGCGGGGCTGAGTAGCGCTCGAAATATTTCGATTCACAAGCCGGCATGACCGGTGGAGCAAGATGTCTTCTTCCGAACTTGAACTTCCACGCGCTTACGGCGCGCCATCGCTGGCTGCCCGTCTGCGCAGCACACCGGAGGATTTCCGCGTCGAGGAGGTCCTCGGTTACGACGCCGATGGCCAGGGCGAGCACGCGTTGCTGTGGGTGGAAAAACGCGGGGCGAATACCGATTGGGTGGCGCGCGAACTAGCGAAATTCGCCGGTGTTTCACCGGTTGCCGTGGGCTATGCCGGATTGAAAGATCGCCACGCGGTCACTCGCCAGACATTCTCGGTGCAGCTGGCCGGCAAACCGGATCCGGACTGGTCGACGTTTCCGCATGCGGACGTGAAAGTGCTGGCCGCAACGCGACATTCGCGCAAGCTCAAACGCGGTGCCCTGCGTGGCAATCGTTTCGTGTTGGTGCTGCGCGAAGTGCAGGGCGATCGTGACGCTGCCGAGCAGGTGCTGCAGCAGATCGCCGCACGCGGTGTGCCGAACTATTTCGGCGAGCAACGCTTCGGTCGCGAAGGCGGCAATGTGGCACAGGCGCGTGCGATGTTTGCGGGGCGTCGGGTCGATCGCGACAAGCGTTCGTTCCTGCTGTCGGCCGCGCGTTCGCAGATCTTCAACGATGTACTGGCTGCACGAGTTGAACGCGGCGCCTGGGATACGCCACTGGATGGCGAGATCTGGTCGCTGGCCGGCTCGCGCTCCTGGTTCGGGCCGGAGC
>JBAPPP010000656.1:0-2773 GCA_049280175.1 Rhodanobacter sp. | reverse complement strand
GCGCTCCCTCCCCTGCTTGCAGGGGAGGGTTGGGGTGGGGTCGCTCTTGATCTTCACTTCAAGAGACGAGCGAACCAGCGCTTACACTGTCGCCCATGCATGACCGCTCATCGAATCGTCACAGCGTCGCCGACCCACAGGCACACGCCGCCGCGGCGCTGCTGGTGGATGCGTTTGCCGACTACAACGCTCGTTTCGCCGACATCACCCGACGTGCGCGACGGCGCTTCGAGCGGCGCGACTGGCGTGGCGCCGGGGCGGATGCCCGTGCGCGCATTGATCTGTACGACATCTGCATCCGCGAGACGCAGGGACGCCTGGATCTGCTGCTGGACGACCGCGTGCGTGCGCGACCGTTATGGGCCGCGATGCGCCATGAGTACGAGAAACTGGTCGCCACGCTGGCCGATCGCGAGCTGTACAAGACCTGGTTCAGCTCATTGTCGCGGCGACAATTCCACACGCCAGGAGTGGCACCGGAAATCGAATTCGTGGCGCTGGATCGCGAGCCCTATACCGAAGGCAGCGACGCGGCGCCGCACCGACATTACGCGACGGACAACAATTTGTCCGAGATATGCGAACAGCTGCTGGCAGACACCGGGTTTGCCTACGACGCCGCGGCAGATTGCGCCGCTCGGCTGGCTGACGTACTGCACACGCGGCTGGCTGAAACAGGCTTGCCGGCGATTGAATCGATCGACGTGCTGAAAGCCGTGTTCTATCGCGAGCGACGTGCTTATCTGGTAGGTCGCCTGCGCGGTGGTCACCGGCGGCATCCACTCGTGATCGCGCTGGTGCATGTGGACGCCGGTGTGCGGGTGGACGCGCTGCTTACGACGCGGGAGCAAGTGTCGATCCTGTTCGGGTATGCGCGCAGCTATTTCCATGCCGACATCGACAATGTCGGTGCGGTGGTGGCGTTCGTCCGCGCCCTGCTGCCACACAAGCCGTTGGAGGAGTTGTACAGCGTGCTCGGTCGCGCCAAGCAGGGAAAGACCGAGCGCTATCGCCGCGTGTTCGGCCATCTGGCGATTCATCCGCAGGAGCAGCTCGTGCATGCCGAGGGCAAGCGCGGCATGGTGATGGTGGTGTTCACCCTGCGCGACCTGCCGGTGGTATTCAAGCTGATACGTGACCGCTTCGCATGGCCGAAAGATACGGTGCGTAGGCAGGTGGAAGAGAAATACCGGTTGGTATTCCGCCACGACCGCGTGGGTCGCCTGGTCGATGCGCAGGAGTTTCGCCATCTGCGCTTTCCACTACGCCAGATCGACGCGAGCCTGCGCGAGGAATTGCTGGCCGAATGCGCCGACACAGTGACGGTGGATGGCGATGAGCTGGTGATCGGGCACTGCTACGTGGAGCACCGGCTGCGTCCAATGGATCTGTACGTGCGTGAGGTCGATGATGAGAAGGCCCGTCGTGCAATGCACGACTACGGTCAGGCGATCAAGGATCTGGCCGGCAGCAATATCTTTCCCGGCGACCTCTTGTTGAAGAACTTCGGCATCTCGCGCAACGGACGTGCGGTGTTCTACGACTACGACGAGTTGTGCCTGCTCGGCGACTGTCGGTTTCGCGCATTGCCGGTGTTGCACGAGGACGACGAGACGCGGCCCCTGCAGGATGCCGTATATGCCGCGCCGGAGGATGTGTTTCCGGAGCTGTTCGTCAATTTCCTCGGCGTGCCTGCGCCGCTGCGGCAGGCGCTGTGCGAGGCACATCCGGAGATCTTTGATCCGGCCTGGTGGCGTGGGGTGCAGGCGCGGCTGCGCGCGGGCGAGTACGTCGACGTGCCGGCGTATCCGGATGCCTCGCGCCTGCTTCGTTGAGAGCCTGTCCAACTGCCGGGAGCGAGCATACGCATGAGACCCTGTGGGAGCGTGACCTTCAGACTTCAGGCAGGTTCCGGGGCCGTCGTGAATCATGGCAACCTCCGAGTCAGGATTGCCCTGACACAATGGCCGCTTCTGGAGATGGAGCATCATCGATGCGTCTGCTATCCGTTGTATGCCTGTTCGTACTGAGCGGTCTTGCGCCGGCGTTTGCGCAATCGACGACGGCCGCGGTGCCACCATCGCCGACGTCGACCAACGTGGCGAACCTCGCCGCCGTCGCGGTTACCGGGGTGCAGCCGGGACCGGGCATGTGGAAGGTGTCCCGGGGTGGTCATGTGATGTGGGTGTTGGGTACGCTGTCGCCGCTGCCGCAGAACATGCAGTGGCAGTCGCACGACCTGGCGCAGATCATCGGTCAATCGCAACAAGTGTTGCTGTCGCCGTCGGTCAAGCTGAAAGTCAACACCGGTTTCTTCGGCAAGCTCTTTCTACTGCCATCGGCCTATAGCGCGCGCAAGAACGACAACGGCGAAACGCTGCAGCAGGTGCTACCCGCTGCGCTGTATGCGCGGTGGCAGGTGCTCAAGCAGAAGTATCTCGGTAGCAGCAATAGCGTCGAGCGCTGGCGGCCGATCTTCGCGGCGCAGGAGCTGTACAAGAAGGCGATCAAGGCGAATGGCCTGAGTGCCTCCGGTGGCATCGGCACCACGGTGGAAACGCTGGCCAAGCAATACGGCGTCAAGCAAACGGCAGTCGATTATCAGTTCGTCGTCGAGCAGCCACGCGCCGCGATCAAGGACTTCAAGAGCTCCGGCCTGGATGACACCGCGTGCTTCAGCCACACCCTGGATAGCATCGAGCAGGACATGCCGACGATGACGGCGCGTGCCAACGCCTGGGCCGTCGGCGATCTGCAGGCCTTGCGTCAGTTG
>JBAPPP010000655.1:0-1641 GCA_049280175.1 Rhodanobacter sp. | reverse complement strand
ACTACACCGACGGTCGGTTTGCGGTTCAGTTCAATGGAATGCCGTTGTCGTTCCGGGTGTTCGACAAGATCCGGACGGTCGATCCTGGCACCATCGTGGAGAACAAGCGGTTGGGCGCGGCGCTGGCGTTGGTGAAGCAGCAACAGGCGGCCTTCGCGCCGCATCAGCGCCGCAAAGATATCGCGCGGCAGCGACCGCCGAACAATCTCGAGGCGCCGGGTTTGCCGTCAAAAGGTCGACCATCCCGCAGCGGTGTCGCTGCGCCGGGCTGATCCGGTGAACCGGTCTGTCATTTTCCATTGTACCGCGTTACGTAACGGAAAAGGGTGATGCCAAAAGGTCGCCAATCCGGAGGTGAAATGCCGCTGAGCAATGCCGAGCGTCAGGCCCGCTTTCGCGCCCGCCACAAAGATCAGCAGCCGGCTGCCATTGTCCGGGTTGATCGCCGCAGTCGCCCGCAACGCTGGCGCGATGCAGTCACCGAGTTGCTTGCGCTGCAAGGCGCCTATGCTGCCTGGCTCGAAGCACTGCCTGACACGCTTCAGGGCACGGCGACCGCGGACGCCTTGCAGGTCATCGCTGATCTTGACCCCGACTCGCTCGCTGCGATCGACCCGCCCAGCGGTTACAGTCGCGACTGACGACACCCAATGGTTCGGCCGGTTCGCACGGCTGCTCGATGGTGCTGGGCCCGGGCGACGGCCTCAAGGGCTGCGCTGTGCGCACCGGCAAGCGCCGGCTTTGGCCCTTGACCCCGCCACCCACGCCCAGCGTGTGGCAGTGATGCCGGATTGCGCTCGGCGTCCGCCGCCAGCGGCGGTGTCATTTCTACTTTGCGCACCGGGTGTTATTTCTATCTTGCGCCGACACCGGGTAGTCATCTTGCTGGAGAGGGTCCTCTGACCACTGCAAAGATCGTGTAATGGCAACCCCGGCACCTAACACCCGGAGAGCGGCCCATACCGACATTGAGCGGATCATGGAGATCCGCCATGGCGTGCGGGAGAACCGGCTGTCCGACCCAAACTCCGTGACAGCCGCTGACTGCGCGGCGTTCATTGCCCCCGCCGAAATGTGGGTATGGACTGAGGACGGCCGGGTTCAGGGTTTCTCCGCCGGTGATCCGAGCAACGGCACGATCTGGGCGCTGTTTGTCGATCCGGCATTCGAAGGTCGGGGCATTGGTCGCACGCTGCTGGCACTTGCGTGCGCCACCGTGCGTAGCGCCGGCTATGAGATGGTGCGGCTGAACACCGCGGCCGGAACCCGGGCCGAGCGATTCTATCGGATGAATGGTTGGGATTCTGTGGGTGTTTCCTACCACCAAGCCAACCGCCATCCGGATTGCTATCGCCGTTTTCATCGAGAATTTCTGCCCCTGCTTTCGACGTTCTGCTGCGCAGTTAACCGAAGTTTCGGGGCAAATTCGAACAGTTTCCATTGGGAAGAGCTAGTGCCTTGACAACCCCGATCCTGTCTTCAATAGTAAAACTCCGACTAGCACAGAGGAATAGTGGCTATATTACAAGTCTCTAGTGCAGTGCGTAGCTTAGCAAAAATACTAAGTGTCCGTCCGGAAGCTTTGCGAGTCATTTGAATCGGTTAAGGGGCGGGGGTTGAGCGGCTCGAACTATCTGTGAT
>JBAPPP010000654.1:0-2399 GCA_049280175.1 Rhodanobacter sp. | reverse complement strand
AACTCGGCGTCGATGGCACGCGGCTTGGGCATGATCAGCAGATCCGGATCCATGCTGGCGACCGGGATGCTCTGGCCGATATAAGTCTCGATATCCGGCAACGACATCGCATACAGGTCGCAGGCGAAACTGATCGCGTCACCTTCGGCGCCGAGCCGCGCGGTACGGCCGATACGGTGCACGTAATCCTCCGCGTCCTGCGGCAGGTCGTAGTTGAACACGTGGCTGACCGCGGGAATATGCAAGCCGCGCGCCGCCACGTCGGTGGCCACCAGGATGTCCAGCTGACCATCCTGAAAACGCTGCAGCAGCTTCTGCCGCTTCAGCTGCGGCACGTCGCCGGAGATCGCGCCGACGCGGATGCCGTGGCGCTTGACCCGCTCGGTGATGCGTTCGGCGGCCGCCTTGGTATTGACGAAGATGATGCTGCGCTCGGCCTTGGTGCGCTCGAGCAGGTTCAGCAGCAGCGGCATCTTTTCTTCCTTGGCCGGGAAGTAGACCAGCTGACGCACCTTGTCGGCAGTGACGTTGTCGCTTTCCACCACCAGCTTCTCGGCGTTGTGCATGTGCTCGTAGGCGAGCTCCAGCACACGATGGGACAGCGTGGCGGAGAACAGCAGCACCTGGCGCTGTTCGCGTACCGGCAGCCGGCGGAAGATGAAGCGCACGTCCTTGATGAAGCCCAGATCGAACATCCGATCGGCCTCGTCGATGACCATCACTTCGACGCCGTTGAAGCCGAAGACATTCTGCTTGTGGTAATCGAGCAAGCGACCAGGGGTGGCGATGATGATGTCGCAGCCATCTTTCAGCTGCTGGCGCTGCTTGTCGTAATCGACGCCGCCGTAAATCAGCGCGATGCGCAGGCCGGTGTGGCGGCCGATCGCCTTGGCGTCCTTCTCGATCTGGATCGCCAGCTCGCGGGTCGGCGCGATCACCAGCGCACGCGGGTCGCTGTCCTTGCGCTCGGCCACGGCGGGGTGGGTCAACAGGCGGTTCATCAGCGCGACCAGGAACGCACAGGTCTTGCCGGTGCCGGTCTGCGCCTGACCGGCGACATCGCGGCCGGCCAGCGCGAGCGGCAGGGTCATCTCCTGGATCGGCGTGCAGCGGGTGAAACCGCTGTCGTCCAGACCCTGCTGCAGCAATGGATGCAAATCGAAGTTGGTGAAGAAAGTATCAGTGAGTACAGTTTGTGACATATGCGGATTGGAAACCTTGCCAGACGGCGGCGGAATGCGCTGTGCCGCTCAGACGCCGAACGTCGGCGGAGGGCGGTGCAGGACGGGTGCGCGATGCGCAGCGAAGCGGTTCAGTGTCAGGCTCGCCAAGGTCGCGCCGCGGTGGGCGGCGTCGGACGTTGTCGTCGATCTGACGGGTAGCTGTGAAAGCCGCCCTTGAATCGTGCCCTGAGTTGCGCTGGAATGAAGGCATGCCGCCATGGCACTCCCCTTCGTTCCGGCCCGACTCGCGCTTCATGGGCGCCTGAGTGTAGCTGATGACGGCCTGGGAGTCTGTCAGGCTGGGTCGGCCCGGGCTGCAGGATCGCCTGAACGTCCCTTGCGGGGCGTCGTCAGGTGCTTGTTTTTCCCTGTTCCCCACCCCATTGTTGCATCCTTAGTACTTCACCAATGTTTTGCGCCCCAGCCACGGAGATACCGGTGAGCGACCTGATTACCCATGTGAACGACGATGCCTTTGAGCAGCAGGTGCTCAAGTCCGAAACCCCGGTGCTGCTGGATTTCTGGGCGGAATGGTGCGGCCCGTGCAAGGCCATCGCGCCGATGCTCGAGGAGCTGGCCACGCAGTACGAAGGCAAGCTGCGCATCGTCAAGGTGAATATCGACCACAACCAGCAGACGCCCCGCGCCTATGGCGTGCGCGGCATCCCGACCCTGATGGTATTCAAGAACGGCAAGGTCGAAGCGACCCAGATCGGCGCCGTCAGCAAGGGTCAGCTGACCCAGATGATCGACAAGGCCATCTGAACCCGCTACTGCTACTGAACGATATTTCTGCAGTAATTTGAATTGCCCCCCGTCGCGTGCTTTACGGCTGCACGCGGCGGGTGCTAGATTGCCTGCGTCCGTCGGGACAGTCCTGTCCCCTTAGCGCCTTCCGCGCGACGCACACCCTCCCTCCTGTAATTCAACGGCGCCCCGCGAGGATAGCCCGTGTCCGATAACGATAATAAAACCCCGAACGACGTCACCAGCGCCGAAGCCAAGCCGGAGCCGCGCACCCGCGCGCCACGACGGACGGCAGCAGCGATTGCGGCGGCGAATGCCGAGAAAGCAGCCGCGGCCGACAAACCCGCCATGCCAGCTCTCCCACCCGTGCCCGCACCGCGCCCGCCCGTGCAGCCCGCCGCCGAGCGCCCTGCTCCATCGGCACCGTCC
>JBAPPP010000653.1:0-8274 GCA_049280175.1 Rhodanobacter sp. | reverse complement strand
CCACGGCATCGACCCCGCGCTGACGCTGTTTGGCGCCGAGCCGCGGGGCGCCGATGATGCCGCGCAATCGCTGGCACGCGGTACGCGAGTGACCACGATCGTGCCGGACACCCTGTGTGATGGCCTGCGCGCGCTGATCGGCGAACCCAATCTCGATGCGTTGCGCGCGCACCGGGTGGACGTGATCACCGTCAGTGATGCCGAGACGATAGCGGCGATGCAACTGCTGTGGTCGGAGCTGAAGCTGGTGGTGGAAGTATCCAGCGCCACCGTGCTGGCGGCGCTGCTGCAGCAGCGTGAGCGGTTTGCCGGTCGCCGGGTAGGCGTGGTGTTGACCGGCGGTAACGTCGATCTGCAGGCGTTGCCCTGGTAGCGCGCATCGGGGGCGCGATCATTGGCTCCCCGGTGCTACAGGCGTCTAGCCCAACGCCCCTTCCACCGAAGCGTTGCTGCTGGTGCCGGCCTGCACCGGTTCAATGATCGCTGCGTTATGCGGCGTTCGTTCGAAGACATGCAGATCCAGCCGGTTGACAGGAATCGGCCGGTAGTCTTCGCCGAATGCCACCTCGCCGGGCGTCCATCCCTCAATGCAGCGCACCGCACCCCAGAAGCGCCTGAGCGCGGCCCAGTGCAGGCCGACCAGACCATAATTGTTATCGGCGTCGACCATCGGATCACCCACGCCGGTGGGGCGTGGCGCCTCGCCGTACAGCGACGTGCCGAACACCACGTCCCAGATTGAGAGAACCTGCCCGTAGTTGCACACATGCAGCTTCGGCCGTTCGGGGTCGACCAGCATGTGATGTAGGCGATGGAACTTCGGGTCGACAAAGATCCGCCCGAACACAGGGCCAAATCCGATCCGCGCGTTGATGTGCGAGAAATTCTGCACCAGTTCGCCGATCAGCATCAGCCAGGCGAACTCGTCCGGATCCACACCGATCACCAGGCCGACCACGGCCAGTACCATCGACTGGATGAAGCCGTCGACGAGACTGCCGCGATCGTTCGTCCAGCAACTCATCTGGCGCGTGCTGTGATGCATGCTATGGAGTGCCCACCACCACGGGATCGCGTGCTGAGTGCGGTGCATCCAGTAGTACACGAAGTCGTAGACCAGGTAGTAGACGCCGAACAGCACGAACGGATGCTGGTTGAACCAGGGTACCCAGTGCGCCAGCGCGAACGGCGAGCCGGTGCTGGTGTCGGTACTGCCGCCGAACAGGTGACTGAAGGGCGTGAGTACCAGATAGGTGAACAGCGGAAAGATGCCGAGCAGCATCAACAGCGTGTAGTTGCGATCGACGTAGGTCAGTCGGCGGTCGGCCCATTGCTCGGCAGGAAAGAACGTTTCCAGCGGTCGGAAGATGAAACCGATGATGCTCACCTGCAGCGCCGCGATCAGCAGCGAGGCGGCAATGTCGTCGGGATTGCCGGCCAACCCGGTCAGATGCAGCGCATCCAGCAGCGGCACAACCGCATGGCCGCTCAGCCAGGCCACCAGATGGGACCAGAGTTGGGTCAGATCAAACATCGCGTTTCTTCATCTTCATCAGCGGCCCATGATATCGCCGCAGGCAAGTCTTGATGCTGAATGGTCGCATCAACCGCATCGCCGCGCTCTTGCGCTTTGCCCCTCCTGCTTGCCGGAGGAGGGGCAATCTCTGCAGCAGGGAGAGAGCAACCGGGCTCTGCTCCTCCCCGCTGCTAGCAGCGGGAGGTTGGGAGGGGGTGTTTTTGATCTTCAGACAAAGAGCGACCCCACCCCACCCCTCCGCTGCAAGCAGGGGAGGGAGAAAGCTAGGCCGCCGCCAACCAAACGCCGGCGAAACGGCGTGGCCGGCACCACCAGCGCACACCCGCGCAAGCCCGTAAGATGACGCTTTGGTTAAGGTCGAGTCCTACAGGGGGACTTTCAATCCATGCATCGAATTTCGTCACGCTTCACGCGGCCCCGCGTGGTCTCGCTGTGTGCGCTGGTTTTCTTCGCCGTCTGCGTCGGCGCAACGGCGTTGCAGGAGCCCAAGGCGTTGCAACAGGGCTTCATTCTGGCCCTGATGCTGTGTGTGTTCGGTGTATTGCTGTTTGCGTTCGCGCGATTTGCCACCGCCCTGGTGGTCGGCGGCGCCTTGTTCGCCGCGCTCAAGTTTCTGGCCGTGCTGAAGCTGCAGTATCTCGAAGAATCGTTGATGCCGTCGGATTTCATCTATTACGCCGGCACCAGCCTGCTCGATACGCTGCGGCACTATCCGCATCTGTATGCCCTGGGTATCGGCATCTGCGTGCTGGTGCCACCGCTGCTGTGGCTGGTCTGGCGTTGGGATTGGCGCGTGCTGGCCGGGTTCCGCTCGTGGTTCCGGGTTGGCGTGCGTGTAGCTGGTATCGCGTTGTGTGCGCTGGCGTTCTGGGTCTGCATGCTGCCCGGCGGACCGTTCGCGATCGTGCACCAGAGGGGTGTCTGGGAGAAATTATCCGATGACGCCCAGTTGACGAATTTCTTCGTCAACTTCGACGACGCCAAAGTCCATCTGCCAGCGATGGCCAGCGACGCCGCCGCGGAGCAGCAGTGGGGATCGACCGCAGCAGGCGAGCCGGGCACGACCCATCCGCCATACCCCGACATCGTGCAGGTGCTCGAAGAGAGCACGTTCGATCCGGCGATCTACACCGCCTGCACCGCGCCGGAGTGCAGCAGCGTGCAAATGTTTCAGGCCGACGCGCGCACCCGTGGCACCGGCGTGCTGCGCGTGCACACGTTTGGCGGCGGTACCTGGGTCAGCGAGTTCGCGACACTGACCGGCATGCCGCAAGACATCTTCGGCCCGGGCGGCATGTATGCGCCGTACGTGCTGGCGCCGCACGTGCGCGACGCGCTGGCGATGCAGCTGCGGCGGCTGGGTTATCTGACCATTGCGATCTACCCGACCGAAGGCAGCTTCATCAACGGGCGCAATGCGTACAAGTCGTATGGCTTCGATCATCTGTACGACGTCAACGAGCTCGGCCTGGACGAATGGGAGGAGACCGACAAGCAGATGTTCGACGCCGCCAAGCGCGTCTACGACAAGGTGAAGAAGCCGGGTCAGCCGGTGTTCGTGATGATCCTGACGATCAACCAGCACGGTCCGCACAACGACCTGCCACTGGACAAGCTGCCGCCGCCGTTCAATGGTGGCCATCTGCAGGGGCTTTCAGCGGCGGCGGAAATCAATTTCAGCGCCTACCTGTCGCGCCTGCATGACTCCGATCAGGCCATGCGCGGGCTGGAACATGATTTTCTCGAGCGCGAGCAGCCGACGGTGTTGATGCACTTCGGCGATCATCAACCCTCCTTCGAAGGGATGATCCGCGGCATGTCACGCACACTGCCGCCCGCCCTGCAGCCGTATCGCGACTACCTCACCTACTACATGCTGAAAAGCAACTTTGCCGGCCCCCCATTACCCACCTATCCGATGATCGACATCGCGTTCATGCCGAGCATGGTGCTACAGGCCGCCGGCCTGCCGAAGGACCCCTACTTTTCCGCATTGACCGTACTGCGCACCCGTTGCAACGGTCTATACGACGACTGCACCGTACCGGGCCTGGTGGATTCGTATCATGCGTGGACGTTTGGACGGCTGCACGTTTATCAGTAGGGGAGGCTTCGAGTGCGCGAAAGGTGGCAAGTGGCATCACCCGAACGACCGATCACGAGTTGTGGAATTGGCCCGAATGACTAAACGACGTTTTTGAGTCGGCCATTCCCACCTGAGGCGAAGTAACATCAAGGCAAATAGTCTGCGAGCAGCACTGGTATCTCAGATTGAGCAGTTCATTTCCATGATTGTCGACAGGGGATGCAAGACATGACGTCACGTGTGCGTTGGCTGATGGGGATAGGAATACTTTTAGTAAGTGCTGCGGGACTATTGTGCTTTTGGCTGCCGCGCTGGACTCAGCCGGTAGCTATCACGACTCGGCATCTGCCTGCCGCGCAGCATACGCCTTCAAAGCCATCGAATCCTCCGCCCTTTAGCGATGATCAGCTAAAGCAATTCCTGTCGGCTGCCCGACAGGCAGAGACGACTACCGATCTGCTACAGCGATGCCTCATCTATCCGGACCCGCCCGGTCTTGCCTGGTCGAAGGAGGTGACATCTGCATACTGCCACTATCAATTTGATCCGCTGGTGACACCGGATGCCGCGCGCCGACTCATCGAGACTGGACATGCGGCGGAGCTGGACCGGCGCCTTGCCGAAGTCATGCATGCCCAGTTGTCTCAGCCCGAGGTGCAGGGGGCGCTGGATCGAACGTTCAATATCGACTTCAAGAATGGCTCCGAAGATACCCGTGCACTAATCGACGCGTGGAAGCGTCAGTCACCGGCGAGCCCTTTTGCTTTGGCAGCCAGCGGCTCGGCTTATGTAGAAATGGCTCAGCTCGCACGAGGCTCCGACTACGCCTCGAAGACAGAGAAGAATTCCTTTGAGTCGATGGGGCGTTTGCTGGAGCGTGCGCGTGCGGATCTTGACCAGGCAGTCATGCTCGATCCACATGTCACTCCAGCTTACGGGGCAATGATCTACGCAGCCGCGCTAGATGGAGATGTCGGATATGCAGTGAGTGCGGCCAAGCGTGGGCTTGCCATCGATCCGGCCAATTACACGATTTACGCGCGCTTGGTTTGGATGGCCCAGCCAAAGTGGGGCGGTACAGTTCAGGACATGCAGCGCATTATCAACAGCGCGCAGCGCCACGCCAAGCAAAACCCTTTGCTACGGCTGCTTCTCTCTGAAAGCAACGGCGGCGAGGCTTACGTTGAAGACTGCGATTGCAATCCATTAACCGAGTTCGATCTCTACAGGCAGGTGTTCGCAGAGGCGGCACCGGTCGGCATGTTGATGAGCGGGGGATGGGCTGCACAGAATCGCAATTCCCCAGCACTTTCCGTTGTCTATCGCTCCGAGCTGCTTCGCTTTGATCCAAGTAAGACCGATCATCGCCAGGGCCGTGCATTTGACCTTCCGCTGTTAGGTCAATCCGAATGGGCGCTCGCCGAGGGCAATGCGCTCATCGCGCTCTCGCCCAACGACGAAAATGCGTTCGATGTACGCGGTTTGGCGTACGAATCAATTGGCGACTTGGGCCGTGCCACCGGCGACTACGAACAGGCGCTGCGCCTGAACCCCACCGATACTTGGACACTTGCCGAGCTTGGAAATATTTACATTCACTCCAATCACGATTGGGATAAGGGTTGGACAACGGCAAATCGTCTTATACAGACGAGTCCTGACAATCCCCAAGGTTGGCTACTCCGGGCAAGCATCCAAAAGGACGAGCCACGCGATGGGCTCAATCAGACAGTTTCGGATTTTGTGGTGCGATTCGGCAACGACCCAAGCAAGCAGCCATTGGTCGCCACGATGCAGGCGATGCTTGCGCATTAGGCCGCAATGTGACGGCTGAACTCACCGCGGCCGCTCCTGACCAAGCGCGTGCCGGCAGGTGCCGGACCTTAGAAGACAGTTTTTCACGAAGGGCGCAAAATGACCCGTCAAATCGTGTTCACGCCAAAGGCCGCCAGGCCGCCGCCGACGTATAGCCAGGCGGTCAAAGCTGCCGGTCTGATCTTCGTTTCAGGTACCGCTCCAGCTGATCCAGCCACGGGTGCAATTAAGGGCGCAACCATTCAGGAGCAGACTCGACAGTGTCTGGCCAACATACAGGCCATCCTGGAGGAGGCCGGTAGCTCTTTGGACCGGATCGTCAGCGTCACCGTCGTGTTGGCGGACGAAGACGACTTCGCCGGCATGAATGAGGAGTGGCTCAAATGGTTTCCTGCCAATCCCCCAGCTCGCCAGGGTGCCAAGCTACCTGCGCGAATCCCTGGGCTCAAGGTCTCCATTGCAGCAATTGCTGAGGCCTAACCATTCAAAGTGGACGGCTACGCCGCCTAACGCCAACATTAGGTGTTATGAATATTTCAGTGCAAATTCGTCGCTACAAGCCAGGTGAGGAGCGTGCGCTATTTGAGGTGTACTACTCAGCTATTCATCTCACGGCCAGTCGCGACTACACGGCCGAACAGATACAAGCCTGGGCGCCCAGGGATCTGGATATGAATCTTTGGGAGAACCGTATTCGCGGCATCAATCCCTTCGTCGCCGAATTGAACGCAGAGGTTGTCGGATATGCCGATCTGCAGGCGAACGGCTACATCGATCACTTCTTCGTGTCTGGTACCCATTCTCGCAGAGGCATAGGATCGCTGTTGATGGAGCATCTTCTCGGTGAGGCAAAGGCACTCGGACTGTCTGAGTTGACCTCGGATGTAAGTCGCACAGCTCAGCCGCTCTATGAGAAGTTTGGCTTTGTGGTGGTTGAGCAGCACCGTCCAGAGCGTCGCGGAGTTGTTATCCCAAAGGCACTCATGCGGCATCAGTCTCCTGAGGCAAAGGCTGATGCATGACAATTCATGTAAGCCGACGTCGCTTCGCAGTGCGGCTCGATTCAAACGTTAGGCCCCAGGAATCTTGAAGACGAACGATTGGCATCATCTGGAGCATTTATGACCAACAAGACCGCGCTATCGGAGTACCTCGTCATCTCCCGCGGGCAGTGGGACAAAGACAGATCGCCCGAGGAAATACAGCAGTCGATTGACGACTTCTACGTCTGGCACGATCAACTCGTCAGCGAAGGGAGGCTGAGAGCGGGACAGCGGCTCGCGAGAGAGGTGAAAGTTGTCTCAGAGCTTGGCGTGAGTGATGGCCCCTTTGCCGAAGCCAAAGAGGTTGTGGGTGGCTACTGGTTCTTCCTGGCTGGCAGCCTTGGCGAAGCCGCCGCACTTGCCGCGCAGAATCCTTGCCTGGCCTTCGGTTTGATAAACGAGGTTCGACCGATCGAAGAGGAGCGGGCCAGCGCATTCAGGTTGAGCAGTGAAACGCCTGGGAATTCTGGCGATAGAGAATGACTCGCAGCGAACGTGATTGCATGCGGCCGCTGCGGCCTGACACTTGAGTGTCCGTTTTCGGCGGCGGCCGAAAGCGGACACCATGAGTCGAGTTGTCGGTACGACGCGGTGCGGCAGTCATTAGCCTGCGTTTACCTACAACGTCATCGTCACACTCGCCCTTACCGTCCGTGGTGTGCCTTGGTTGAGGATGAAACCCCAGCTGGTAAGCCAGTATTTTTCGTTGGTGAGATTGTCGATGCCGGCTCGATAGGTGAACGTGTGACCGCCTAGCGACGTGGTGTAGCGCGCTCCGAGATCGAACGTGTGGTACGCGCCGATGAAGTTGCTGTTGTCGGCTTCGACAGCTTCGTTGCCCACGTAGCGTCCACCCGCGTTCAACACCAGTCCGGCCAGTTGTGGCACGGCATATTCGACATAGAGGCTGCCCTCGGCGCGTGGTGCGCCATAGGCGCGCTTGCCGTCTACACCCGCGGCGGCGCGCACGTTGCTGGCGTCGAGGTACATCACGCCACCGAGCAGGGTCCAGTTCTGGGCCAGCGACATCTGCGCGGAAAGGTCGATGCCCTGGTAGCGCGTTTGTCCGTCTTGCACGAACACATTGTCCGAATTCAGGTATTGCAGGCCGCGATCGACGCGGAACAGCGCGAGGTTCGCGCTCCACGAATCGAACTCGGTTTTTGCGCCCAGCTCGAACTGCTTGCTGATCGTGGGGGCGAACGTCTGGTAGGCATTCACTGCGCTCTGCGGGGCACTGCCACCCTGTTCCAGCGACTGCACATAACTCGCGTAAAGAGAAACCTGCGCGGCAGGTTTGTAGATCAGCGCCGCCGTCGGTGTGACCGGGGATTTCTCATAGCGCGCGGTGGGTGTAGCGCTGTCGATGCCAAATGTCGTGTCGATGAATTCCACGTAGCGCAAGCCGAGCAGGGCCGACCACTGCGACGACAGCGCAATCGTGTCGCTGGCAAACAGTGACCGCTGGGTGGTGGTTTCCGACAGGTAATTACTGCGATTGACCGCGACCTGTGGATTGGCAAACAGGGGCGCATCAAAGATATTGCCCTCGCCGAGTGTCTTCGACTGGAAGTCGCGCGGGAAATGTTCGTCCAGGGCTTGCCAGGAGGCACCGAACACCACGTCATGTTTCAGCTCTCCCGTGTCGAACTTGCCGCTGAACATGCCCTGCCACTGCTGGTAGTCGTAGACCGAGTAGCCCAGGTAGTTGAGATCGGTGTAAGTGCCCTGGTTGTCGGTGAGGATCAGCGCGCTATCCTGATTTTCGCGGGTCTGCTTGGCGTAGCTGTAGT
>JBAPPP010000652.1:0-6094 GCA_049280175.1 Rhodanobacter sp. | reverse complement strand
CTGCGAAGAAGGCCGAACGAGGCCAGGACTTCAGTGCCGACGACATCCTCGATCTTTTCGCGATGCACGCCCAGGTGATGGAGAGCCTGCAGCTGGCGGTGGCGGTGTTCCTGCGCAGCGATACGCGGGCGGCGCAGCAGCTGGTGGCGCGAAAGCCGTTGCTGTGGCGGATGGAGAACGAAAGCTCGGAGCGGCATATCCGCGCGTTGCGTGAGCACCGCGAAGGTGGTGGTGGCGACGTCTATCTGCGCATCCTGCGTGACCTGAAGCGCATCCATTCACACCTGGCTGCGCTTGCCTATCCGGTGCTGGAGCGTGCGGGCCTGCTGCAGGAGCGGTTGGTACGCGAGGCGCCGAACCATAGTACGGGCGTGGTGTAACCGTTTTGTCATCGACTTCGAGCAAACAGGAGAACACAGACCTTGCACAGTAGCGGCTCAACCGACAAACCACCTCCAGACCGGCTGCATCGACGCCGCACTGCGCGCACTTCGTCCTGAAGTGAGTCCGGAACGCGGCGGCCTTTGACGGTCTGACCGCGGTCCGGGATGCGCCCGCAGTTCACCACTGAACTGCCCGCCTTCTCCTTGCCGTATGCATCGCCCGCGGGTCACTGACCGCAGCGGGTTCGTTCGTACCTTCATGTCGAAGGGGAAGCTCATGTTGTTTCGTTCCGTTGGAAATTTTTCACAGTTCGCCACCGCCAGCATGCTGACGCTGATGCTCGCGGCTTGTTCGCATGGATCGACCGAGGCGCCGCCACCGGCGCCCGTGGTCATCGCCGAGCACGGTCTGTTGCAGGTGCCCGAAAATTCACCGTTGCGTACGCAACTGGTGGTGCAGCCAGTCGAATTGCACAGCGGGCCGCACGCACTGGTCTTTCCAGCGACGATCGAAGCCGACCCGTCGCGCACGGCCAACGTGCTGCCTGCGCTGACCGGCAAGGTGGTCGAGCTCAAAGTCGGCCTGGGCGATCACGTCACGCGCGGTCAACTGCTTGCGGTGGTCGATTCCGGCGATCTGGCACAGGCGTATGCCGACGTCGAGAAAGCCCGCGATACGCTGGATCTGGCGAAGAAGACGCTGGACCGGGCGCGTGGCGTGAAGGCAGCTGGCGGCGCGGCGCAAAAGGACCTGGAAGCCGCACAGAGCGGCTATAGCCAGGCACAGGCCGAGTTCAACCGCGCGCAAACACGGCTTGTCGCGGTGGGTGGTGCGCCGGGCTCCGCGCGAACGATGAAGATCACGGCGCCGGTCAGCGGCTATATCACCGCGCTGTCGGTCTCGCCGGACATGTACGTCAACGACCCCACCGCGGCGATGATGACCATCGCGAATCTCGATAACGTTTGGATCACCGCGAATGTGCCGGAAAGCGACGTCGGGCTGGTCGCGCAGGGGCAGCCGGTAGACGCTACTTTGGCCGCCTATCCGGATCAGGTATTTCACGGCCGCGTGAGTTTTGTCAGCCCCGTGTTGCAGGCGGACACGCGACGCGACATGGTGCGGATTGCCGTCGCCAATCCGGATGGACGGCTGAAACCGAACATGTTCGCGAACGCGAGCTTCAGCATCCCGCAGCCGGCGCAGGTATTTGTGCCGGAGTCCGCGCTGCTGATGAACAACGACAGCATCACGGTGTTCGTCGAAGTGTCGCCGTGGACGTTCGAGCGTCGCACCGTCGAACTCAGCTACGACGAAGCCGCCGGTGCCCGCGTCGTGAAAGGCCTCAAGGCCGGTGATCGCGTGATCGTGAGGGGCGGAGTGCTGCTCAATGATTAACGCGATCTTCCACTTCTGTTTCCAGAAGCGCCTGTTGTTCATTGTGGTGACGATCCTGGTCGCATGCTTCGGCTATTACTCCTGGACCCAGCTGGCGATCGAGGCGTATCCGGAGTTGAGCGACGTCACTGCCCAGGTCACCACCCAGGTGCCGGGACTGGCCGCCGAGGAAATCGAGCAGCAGATCACTACGCCGCTGGAACGTGGCCTTGCCGGTACGCCTGGTCTGGTGAGCATCCGTTCGAGCAGCACGTTCGGTCTGTCGCTGATCACCCTGGCGTTCAAGGACGGCGCCGAGGACTACTGGGAACGCCAGCGGGTGGTGGAGCGGATCGGCCAGGTCACGCTACCGCCCGGCATCACTCCCGGCCTTGATCCAGTCTCCGGGCCGGCCGGCGAAATCTATCGCTACACGCTCGAATCCAACAGCAAAAACCTGATGCAGCTGTCCGAGTTGCAGAGCTGGGTGATCATCCCTGCGTTGGAGCAGGTCCCCGGTGTCGCCAACGTCGACTTCTTTGGTGGCTTTACCAAGGAATTCCAGCTGGAACTGGACCCGACCCAGTTGCTGCACTACGGCGTCAGCGCAGGCCAGGTCACCAGCGCGATCACCGCCAATACCGCCAATGCCGGTGGCGGTCGCATCACACGCGGCGAGCAGTCGTATATCGTGCGCGGCATCGGCATGGTGCATACGCTGAAGGACCTGGGTGACATCGTGGTGACCCAGACCAACGGCGTGCCGGTGCTGGTGCGCGATCTGGGTAAGCTGCAGTACGGCCACCAGGTACGCGAAGGCATCCTGGGCAAGGACAACAATCCGGATACGGTCGAGGGCATCGTCGATCTGCTCAAGTACGAAAATCCGTCGCTGGTACTGGACGGCATTCACGCCAAGGTCAACGAACTCAACAAGCAATTCGCTGCGCAGGATGTGCGCATCGTCCCTTACATCGATCGCGACGACCTGGTCAATGCGACCAAGGAAAAGGTCTTCCACACGGTGATGGAAGGCGTCGGTCTCGTCTGCATCGTGCTGATCCTTTTCCTGGGGAGTGCTCGATCGGCGCTGGTGGCTGCGGTGGCCATCCCGATGTCCTTGGTGACGGTGTTCATCCTGATGTTTTTCACCAGGATGCCGGCGAATCTGTTTTCGCTCGGCGCGATCGACTTCGGCGTCATCGTCGACGGCACGATCGTGGTGATGGAAGCCATCCTGCGCCGTCGTGAAGAAAAGCCCAATGAGGTGCTCACCGAAGATGATGTGATGACGGTGACCAAGCACGTCGGCCGTTCGATCTTCTTTGCGACGCTGATCATCATTACCGCTTATTTGCCGTTGTTCGCGTTCGAGCATGCCGAAGGCAAGCTGTTCCGGCCGATGGCATTCACCGTGGGCTATGCGTTGCTGGCCGCGTTGCTGTGCACAGTTACGCTGACGCCCGGAATTGCCTATATCGCGTTGCGCAAGCCACGCAAGCTTTTCCACAACAAACCGCTGGAGAAATTGCAGGCGGCCTATCGCGGCAGCCTGGGGCGGCTGCTGCACAAAATGCCCGTGGTCTATACGGTAACGGCTGTGGCGCTGCTCAGCGTGCTGGTGCTGGGCGCGACGCTCGGCCGCGAGTTTCTGCCGGATCTGGATGAAGGCTCGCTGTGGGTACAGGTGCAGCTGCCGACCGGCCTGTCGCTGGACAAGGCGAGTGAGATGGCCAGCGAGTATCGCCGCGTCGTGGGGGCGTTCCCCGAGGTGTCCTACGCGGTCACCCAGCTCGGTCGCAACGATACCGGCAGCGATCCCTGGACGTCATCGCACATTGAATCCGGCGTCGGCCTGAAACCTTACGCCAGCTGGCCCTCAGGCGAGAACAAGGCAGCGTTCGTGCGCAAGCTCAACACGCGTCTGCAGCAGATGCCGGGCATCAGCGCCGGCATCAGCCAGCCGATCGTCGACGGCGAAAACGACATGATCGGCGGCGCGCACAGCCCGCTGGTACTGCGCATTTACGGAGATGACTTTAAGCAGCTGCGACGCATCGGTGGCCAGATCGTCGACGTGCTCAGGGACGTGCGCGGTACGGCCGATGCATCGATCTTCCAGGAACCACCGATTCCGCAGCTGGCGATCGAGGCTGATCGTGACGCGGCAGCGCGCTACGGCATCAACGTCGCCGATATCAGCAGTCTGATCCAGACCGCCATCGGTGGCGCGCCGATCACCCAGGTGTATGTGGGCGATCGCATCTACAACGTCACCGCCCGCGTATCGAATTCGGTGGCGAACAGCATCGAGGCGATTGGCGATTTGCCGCTGACGTCGAGCAGCGGTGCAGAAGTTCCGCTCAAGCTGGTGGCGCATATCAGCCTGAAGACCGGCGAGAGCACCATTTCGCATGAGCAGAACCATCGCCAACTGACCATCCGTATCGACAACCGTGATCGCGCGCTGTCGGAGTATCTCGCCGATGCCCAGCAGAAGATCGACGCGAAGGTGCACTACGACAAGCAGAACTATCACCTGGAATGGGCCGGCACGTTTCAGAACCAGCAACGTGCGCAGGCACGGTTGATCGTGGTGCTGGGGCTGGTGCTGGCGATCATGGCGGTGCTGTTGTTCGCCGAGTTCGGCAAGCTGCGCCAGGCGCTGCTGGTGCTGGCGGTGGTTCCGCTGGCGACCCTCGGTGGTCTGCTCTCGCTGCACCTGCGCGGCGAGACATTCAACATCGCCACCGCGGTCGGCTTTATCGCCTTGTTCGGCGTGGCGGTGCAGAACGGCATCATCATGGTGTCGAACATCAATCGGGTCCGCGCCGAAGGACTGTCGATCGCCGATGCGGTGATCGCCGGTGCCACCGAGCGCTTCCGTCCGGTATTGATGACGGCGACTGTAGCCAGTGTGGGCATGCTTCCTGCCGCGCTCGCGACCGGTATCGGCACGGACGTGCAGCGGGGCCTGGCTACCGTGGTCGTTGGCGGTCTGCCGATCGCGACGCTGCTCACCTTGTACATCCTGCCGGGCTTCTATTTCGCGATGGAGCATTTCGTCGAGAAGCATCGGCGCCACGCGCCGCCGGTGAAGGAGATCTGAACATGTTCGCTTTCCGCAAAATCAATGCATGGCGCACTGGCCGCGAGTTGCTCGGCGTTGGTCTTGGCGTGCTGCTGACGGCGTGTGCGGTCGGGCCGGACTATCAGCGGCCCGCAGCGCCCGTCACCCACGACTACGCACCCACGGCGCTGCCGCAGACCACCGCCGTGGCAGCTGGGCCTGGCGGCAACGCACAGCAGCTGGTGCAGGACATGGACATTCCGGGGCAGTGGTGGACGTTGTTCCATAGCGAGCCCCTGAATGCGCTGATCGATGATGCGCTGAAGCACAACGCCGATACGGAAGTTGCGCAGGCGGCGCTGCAGATTGCGTGGGAAAATGTTCGCGCGCAGCGTGGCGCGTTTTACCCCAGCGTCGATGCCAGCGTCGATCCGACCCGGCAGAAAACCGGCACGGTGCTGTCCAGTGGCGTCGCGTCGAACAGTACGCTGTACAACCTCACCACCGCCCAGGTCAGCGTGTCGTACTCGCCGGATCTGTGGGGCGGCAATCGTCGACAGGTGGAGTCACTGGTGGCGCAGGCGAACGCGCAGCGCTTCCAGCTGGAGGCGACCTATCTCACGCTGACCAGCAACCTGGTCAATGCGGCGATCCAGGAGGCGTCGCTGCGCGAGCAGATCGAAGCCACCGGGCACATCATCGACGACCAGCAGCGGATCATGGCGACGCTGCAGCGCCAGTTTGCGCTCGGCGATGCCCCCGAAGCTGCCGTTGCCGCGCAGCAGGCTGCACTCGAACAGAGTCGCGCCACGCTGCCGCCGCTGGAGAAACAGCTAGCCCAGCAGCGCGATCTGCTCGCAGCACTCAGTGGACGCATGCCAAGCGACGCCATCGATGACCGCTTCACGCTGGATGCGTTGCAACTGCCAGCCAACTTGCCGCTGAGCCTGCCGGCACTGCTGGTCGAGCAGCGTCCCGACGTACGCATGGCCGACGAACAACTGCATGCGGCGAGTGCGCAGGTCGGTGTGGCGATCGCGAATCGGTTGCCGAACGTGCAGATCAGTGCGAGCGTCGGCAGTGCGGCGGTGCAGGCGAGTTCGTTGTTGAGCACCGGCACCGGCTTCTGGAGCATCGGCGCCGGCATCACCGCGCCGCTGTTCGATGGCGGAACGCTGAAGCACAAGCAGCGAGCCGCCGAGGCGACCTATCGGCAAAGCGCGGCGCAATACCGCAGCACGGTGATCGATGCCGTACAGAACG
>JBAPPP010000651.1:0-2898 GCA_049280175.1 Rhodanobacter sp. | reverse complement strand
CTGGCGGCGGTCGTGGTGTTTCAGGAGTCAGGGCTGACGCCCGTAGCGTGGCTATGGCTGGGACTGAATCTGCTGCTCGCGTTGCCGGTGCTGCTCGCCTGGAGGCAGGGTCTGCAGGCGCAGCAGGCGTAGGCAGCCGATCAGCAACGCCAGTGCGCCGGGTTGGAAGCAATACAGCTGCAGCGCGAAAACGCCCAGTACGGCGGCCAGCCATGCGATCCAGACCTGCTTCGACCACAACGCCAGCGCCGCCGCCATCAAGGCGGCGACACCGTAGACGCTGACGTCATAAGCGTGATGCTGAAAGCCGAGTATCAGCAGCCTGCGCGTATTGCACCAGGGCGAGTATTGGCCACTGCCGCACAGGTCCGCTATCGCGGTGGACTCGATCAGGTGGAAGCGCAGACCTGCTGCGACAAATCCGAACGCCAGCAACAGCAGCCATGGCAGCGCCAGCAGCGCCCAACCTGCCGCTGTCCCGTCCGATTTCCCATGGCCTGCTCCGTTCCGGCTCGCGCTCATCGACGCTGACCTCGCGACACGCTACCGACATGCGCCGGCAGGCGGATTTCCGCCGCCAGCGGAAGATGATCGGAGAATGCCTGGGGCAGCGTCCATACCTTGTCCAGCTGGATCGCCGACGACGTCAGGATGTGGTCCAGCGCGCGCCGCGGTTTCCAGCTGGGGAACGTCAGGGTCGATTGCGCCGGCGGCTGCAGATTGCATTTTGTGAATAGCTGACGCATTTCCACGCTGCCTGGTTCGGTATTCAGATCGCCCATCAGGATGGCGTGCGGGAAATCGTGCAGCAACTCGGCAATGAAACCCAGTTGGCGCGCACGCGCCGGTGCGCTCAATGACAGGTGCGCGATCATTACCGCCAGCGCGTTGTCGCCTTCACCAAACTGCGCAAGCAACGCGCCGCGCCCGGGGATGCGGCTGGGTAGTTGGTAATCCAGCACTGAGTGCGGTTCCAGCCGGCTGATCAGGCCGTTCGCCGAATGCGCCAGCCGGGCCATCGCGCGGTTCGGCTGATGGCTCCAGAACGGCATGCCGGCAGTTTCCGCGAGATAGCGGGTCTGATTGAGAAAGCCCGAACGCAGACTGCCGGCGTCGGCCTCCTGCAATCCGATCACGTCGAACTGCGGCAACACCTCGGCCAGCCGGTCGAGATTGTCCATCTTGGTACGCCCCGGCAGCACCGCGTTGATGCTGCGGGTGACGTACTCGCTGTACCGGCGCACGCTGGCGCCGGCCAGGATGTTGCAGCTGAGCAGGCGCAGGCGGCGCTCAGCGGGGGCAGCTTGGAGGATCGCGGCGCGATTCATCGCAACACACTACAGGGGAGGGGAATGCAGACACTCACGGAGATCAATGCACCGGCCGGACAATGCGACCGAGCATGATCCCCCGGATATGAACTTCGCGTCAGTCGCTGTAGGCGAAGCGTGCTTATTTTCCGCTCTGCTCGCGCTTGGCCAGCCACAATGCCACCGCCGCCAGTTCGTCCGGCGTCTGCACGTTGTTCACCCGATACTTGCCGTTGACCACGAGGCTGGGGGTGCCATCCACACCCCACTTCTGGATCAGCGCCAGATCGCTCTTCATCTTCGTGGTGGTTTCTTCGGAAGTCGCGATGCGCATGAACTGCTCCCGGTTCACACCCTCGCGGGCATAGAAGTCGGCCAATTCATCCATCGAGTTGATCGGGTAGTTCTGGGCAAACTTGGCGACAAATAGTTGCAGATGGGTGCGGTCGACTACGCCAAGCTGCTTGGCCGCGTAATAGGCGCGCGCAAACGGCAGCCACTCGGCGCTGAACGGTGCCGGCATGAGCTTGAATACCACGCCTGGCGGTAGCTCCTTGCGCAGCTTTTCGGCGATCGGCGCGAAATGTGCGCAGTGGATGCAGCCATAGGAAAACACCTCGACCACTTCCACCTTGCCGTCGTTGCTGTAGCGCTGGTGGGGGCCGGGCAGCGTCACGTACTCGTTGCCCTCGGTATACGGCGCCGGCGCTCCGGACTGCGCCGTGCAGGCCGTGGTCAGCAGCAGGCCGCCAAGCAGGGTAAACAGGTGCAGACGGGCAAATCGCTTGAACATGGGGTTTCTCTTCCGGTGGGTGGCGGTTGACCGTAACGGCCAGTTGTAGACGGCTGGTTACTTGCCCGCAGCTTCCTTGGCCACCAGCCACTGGGTCAGTTCGATCGTCTGCGGTACGCCACCGGCCGAAATCGAGGTAAGGCGGTATTTGCCGTTGACCACGATGGTCGGTGTGCTGTCGACGCCGTAAGCCTTCATCAGGTCGTCGGCGCGCTTCATCTGAATGTTGATGCTGAACGAATTGGCGACACCGATGAACTGCTTCGGGTCGACGCCGTACTTGGCGTAGAACTTGGCGACATCGTCTAGCGTCGGCCATGCCTCGCGCGGCTTGGGCTTGCCGGCCTGCAGGTCATAGGTAGCCAGTTCGCCGGTTTTCCAGGCGGCATCGAACATGGCATCGTGGGTCTTGCCAGCTACGCCCAGCGCCTGCGCCGCATAGTACGCGCGCTGGAACAGCGGCCAGTTTTCGTCCGGACGGAAAGAGGCTGGCAGGTAAGTGACGACCGCATTCGATGGCAGGCTCGCGGCTAGTTGATCCATGCTCGTGTGGAACTGGTTGCAGGCCGGGCAGGCGTAGGAGAACACCTCGGTCACCTCGATCTTGTCGGGGTGGCTGGTCGGCTGCGCGGGATCGATCAGAAAGTAGTTCTTGCCTTCGACCCACTTGCCGTTGTCGACGAACGGCGCGGGTGCTGGCGCTGGCACTGCCGGAACTGCTGCGGTCGTGCTGCTGGCGGCCGGGGCGGTACTGGCCGGGGTTGCCGGTGCTACCGTTGTCGCGGTCGCCGGAGC
>JBAPPP010000650.1:0-10088 GCA_049280175.1 Rhodanobacter sp. | reverse complement strand
TCGAACATCTCGTCCATGGTGCCGAAGCCGCCGGGCAAGGCGACGAACGCGTCGGACAACTCATACATGCGGGTCTTGCGCTGGTGCATGGTTTCGACCACGTGCATTTCGCTCAGGCCGGGATGCGCGACTTCGCGATCCACCAGCTGACGTGGAATGACACCGATCACCTTGCCGCCTGCAGCCAGCACAGCATCGGCCACGGTGCCCATCAGTCCGACCTTGCCGCCGCCGTAAACCAAGGCGATACCGCGACGCGCCATTTCAGTGCCGAAGGCGTGTGCCTGCTCGGCGTATTCAGGGTGCTTGCCACTGCTGGAACCGCAGTAGACGCACAGGGAAGTCACTTCAGCCACTCCTACCTCCAGAAACGCGAAACCCGTCCCGAGAGCCTCGCACAGGTTCTCGGGACGGGTTGTGAATCACACGTACAGGTCGTGAAGGTTCACGTCTGCCGTCATTAATTGCCTTTGTGGATCGCGCGCTTGTCGACCGACAACGCGGCCTCATGCACGGCCTCGGACAGCGTCGGATGCGCGTGGACGATGCGCGCCAGATCCTCGGCGGAGCCCTTGAACTCCATCGTCACCACGGCTTCGGCGATCAGCTCGGACACGCCCGGGCCGACCATGTGCACGCCCAGCACGCGATCGGTGTCGGCATGGGCAATCACCTTGACCTGACCGACGGCTTCATTCATCGCTACTGCACGACCGATGGCAGCGAACGGGAAGGTGCCGATCTTGTAGGGAATCCCGGCGTCCTTGAGTTCCTTCTCGGTCTTGCCGGCCCACGCAATCTCCGGCTCGGTATAGATCACCCACGGAATCGTGTCGTAGTTCACGTGGCCAGCCTTGCCGGCAATCCACTCGGCCACTGCCACGCCTTCTTCGGAACCCTTGTGCGCGAGCATCGGACCGCGCACGGCGTCGCCGATCGCCCATACACCGTCGACGCCGGTGTGGTTGTGCTCGTCGACCACGATGCGGCCGCGCTCGTCCAGCTTCACGCCGGTGTCGGCAGCGAGTAGGCCGTCGGTATAGGCGCGACGGCCCACGGCGACCAGCAGCTTGTCGACGATGAGGCTCTGCTCGCCGTCCTTGTCGGTGTAGGTGAGGTGCACGCCATCGCTCTTGACTTCGGCCTTGCCGAGTTTCGCGCCGAGCTTGATGTTGAGGCCCTGTTTGCCGAACTCGCGCAGCGCAATCTTGGAAATGTCAGCATCCGCGACGCTGAGGAAGTCAGGCAACGCTTCGATAATCGTGACGTCGGCACCAAGGCGCTTCCACACGCTGCCGAGCTCCAGGCCGATCACGCCTGCGCCGATCACGCCAAGGCGCTTCGGCACTTCGGTGAAATCCAGCGCGCCGGCGTTGTCGACGATCGCCTTGCCGTCAAACTTAGCGAACGGCAGCTCGATCGGCACCGAGCCGGAGGCGAGGATCACGTTGGTCGCGCTGATGGTCTGCTTGGCGCCGTCCGGACCAGTGATTTCGACGTCGTTGCCTTTGAGCAGCTTGCCGGTACCGAAGAACGGCGTGATCTTGTTCGCCTTGAACAACTGCGCCACGCCGCCGGTGAACTGCTTGACGATCTTGTCCTTGCGGCCGACGAAGGTGGGCACATCGATGCGCGCGTTGTCGGCACTGATGCCGTGCACGCCGAAGTTGTGCGTGAGGTTGTGGAACTGGCGCGAGGAGTCGAGCAGCGCCTTGGACGGGATGCAACCCACATTGAGGCAGGTGCCGCCGAGCGCTTGCTTGCCGTCCTTGCCGGTGAAGGCGTCGACGCAAGCGGTCTTCAGGCCCAGCTGCGCGGCGCGAATCGCTGCCACATAGCCGGCCGGGCCGGCGCCTATGACGATAACGTCGAATTTGTCGCTCATGACTTGATTCCTTGGCAGCGAGTCAGCACTCGCAGATGGAGCGGATATGGGCTCTGGGGCTGGGAAAGCAACTCGAAAACCGCATGTATCGGCGATCTTTCGACACCAGAGCCACGGTACCTAGGCTGTTGATCGCCGAGACGGCGATCAACGCAGCAATCAAAGACCCAACAGCATCCTTTGCGGGTTTTCCAGCTGGTTGTTGATATCGACCAGGAACAGCACCGCGTCCTTGCCGTCGATGATGCGATGGTCGTAGGAGATCGCGATGTACATCATCGGTGCGGCGATGATCTGGCCATTCTCGACGATCGCGCGATCCTTGATCGTGTGCATGCCCAGGATGGCGCTTTGCGGCGGATTGACGATCGGCGTCGACAGCAGCGAACCGAACGTGCCGCCGTTGGTGATCGTGAACGTGCCGCCCTGCAGATCATCCAGCGACAGCTTGCCGTCGCGCGCCTTCTTGGCGTAATCGGCGATGCCCTGTTCGATATCGGCGAAGCCCATGTTCTGCACGTCGCGCAGCACCGGCGTCACCAGGCCTTTCTCGGTGGATACAGCGATCGAGATGTCCTGGTAGCCGTGATAGATGACGTCGTTGCCATCGACCGAGGCATTCACCACCGGGTAGCGCTTGAGTGCTTCAGCGGCAGCCTTGACGAAGAAGCTCATGAAGCCGAGCTTGATGCCGTGTTCCTTCTGGAACGCATCGCCGAGCGACTTGCGCATCTTCACGACTTCGGCGAGGTTCACCTCGTTGAACGAGGTCAGCATCGCGATCGAGTTCTTCGACTGCATCAGGCGTTCGGCAATCTTCGCGCGCATGCGGGTCATCGGCACGCGCTCTTCCGGACGCGCGCCAGGGGTCGGCTTCGCAGCCGGCGCAGCAACGCTGCCGCCCTTGCCGTAATTGACCAGGTCTTCCTTGGTCACGCGGCCGTCGCGGCCAGTGCCAGCGACCTTGGACGGGTCGATGTTCTGTTCGGTGGCGACGCGCAGGCCGGCCGGGGAGAGATCTTCAGCACCCTTGGCAGCAGCTTTCGGTGCGGTGGCAGCAGGCGCGGCAGCAGCTGCAGCAACGCTCGCTTTGGGTTCTTCCTTCGCCAGGGCCGGCGCGGCAGCAGCGGCGCCTTCCTCGATGATCGCAATCACCTGCGAGCTGTTCACCGTGTCACCGACCTGGTAACGGATTTCCTTCAGCACGCCGTCGACCGGGGAGGGCACTTCAAGCACGACTTTGTCGGTTTCGAGATCGACCAGGTTCTCATCGCGCTTGACCGCATCGCCGGCTTTCTTGTGCCAGCTGGCGATGGTGGCGTCGGAGACGGACTCGGGCAGAACAGGGACTTTGACTTCGATGGACATAAATGATCCTTGGGTTTTACTCAGCCGAGTGATCGGTGCCGACTGCCGCAACCAGCGCCTGTTCGACCAGCGCTGCCTGTTCGGCGAGATGGGTGTTGAGGTGACCGGCAGCCGGTGCCGGCGAGCGCGCGCGTCCCGCATAGGAGAGGCTGTGCTTGCTGCCGATGCAGGCTTGCAGGTGATGACGGATCTGGAACCAGGCGCCCTGGTTCATCGGTTCTTCCTGACACCAGATTACTTCCTTGGTGGCAGGATATTTGTTCAGTTCAGCCGTGACTTCGGCACGCGGGAACGGATACAGCTGCTCGACGCGCACGATCGCGACATCGGTGATGCCGCGCTTGTCGGATTCTTCCAGCAAGTCGTAATAGACCTTGCCCGAACACAGCACGACGCGCTTCACCTTCTTCGCCGGCAACTCGCGATGTTCGCCGATCACCAGCTGGAAGCTGCCGTTGGCCAGTTCGTCCAGCGAGGACACCGCCAGCTTGTGGCGCAGCAATGATTTCGGCGTCATCACGATCAGTGGCTTGCGCGCCGCGCGCAACATCTGGCGGCGGATCATGTGGAAATCCTGCGCCGGCGTGGTGGGCACGCAGACCTGCATGTTTTCCATCGCGCACATCTGCAGGAAACGCTCGATGCGTGCCGACGAATGCTCCGGGCCCGCGCCTTCGTAACCATGCGGCAACAACAGCACCAGGCCGCACAGGCGGTTCCATTTCGCCTCACCGGAACTGATGAACTGGTCGATGACTACCTGGGCGCCATTCGCGAAATCGCCGAACTGGCCTTCCCAGATATTGAGCGTGTCCGGATCGGTGGTTGAGTGGCCATACTCGAATGCCATCACCGCTTCTTCGCTAAGCAGCGAATCGATGATTTCCACGTCGGCACCGTCGCGCAGTGTCGCCAGCGGCATGTAGGTATGGCCGTCCTTCTGGTCGTGCAGCACGGCATGACGATGGAAGAACGTACCGCGGCCGGAGTCCTGGCCGACCAGGCGCATGTCGCTGCCAGCATCGATCAGCGTGGCGTAGGCCAGGTTTTCGGCGAAGCCCCAATCCACGGCCTGCTCACCGGCGGCCATCTTGCGACGGTCGTCGTAGATCTTCGCCACGCGTGCCTGCAACGTGATGTCGGCAGGTATCGCGAGGATCTTGCTGGTGAGCTCTTGCAACTTCGCTTTCGGAACGGTGGTGTCGGTCGGGGTCGACAGCTTGCCGCCGATGAAACGGGCCCAGTCCACATGACCGTCGCGCGTCGGCGACGTATCGAGGTCGGTCATCGGCGCGCCGGCTTCGAGCCGCTCGCGATACGCCTCGAACTGCTTCTGCGCGTCGCCCTCGGCCAGCACGCCTTCCTTGACCAGCTTCTGCTGGTACAGGTCGCGCGTGGTGGGCAGCTTGCGGATGACCTGGTACATCACCGGCTGCGTCGCGGCCGGTTCGTCGGCCTCGTTGTGGCCATGGCGGCGGTAGCAGACCAGATCGATCACCACGTCGCGGCGGAACTGCTTGCGGAAATCGTAGGCGAGGCGGGTGACCGCTATCACGGCCTCCGGATCGTCGCCGTTCACATGCAGCACCGGCGCATTGACCATCTTGGCCAGGTCGGTGCAGTACATCGTGGAGCGCGCGTCCTGCGGATTGGAGGTGGTGAAGCCGACCTGGTTGTTGATCACGATGTGCAGGCTGCCGCCGATCTTGAAACCGCGGGCCTGCGACATGTTGAACAATTCCATGTTCACGCCCTGGCCGGCCAGCGCGGCGTCGCCATGGATCAGCACGGCCATCGACTGCGTGTGCGTGGTGTCGCGGCGACGGGTCTGGCGCGCATGCACCGAGCCAGCCACCACCGGATTGACGATCTCCAGGTGCGACGGGTTGAACGCCAGCGCCACGTGCACGCCACCCTTGGGCGTCTTGACGTCGGCGGAGAAGCCCAGGTGGTATTTCACGTCACCCGAATGGGCCGGGTCATCCGGATGCTCAAACTTGCCTTCGAACTCGTCGAACAAAGTCTTCGGCGGCTTGCCCAGGATATTGACCAGCATGTTCAAGCGGCCACGATGGGCCATGCCGATCACCAGCTCCTTGATGCCGTTGTCGCCAGCGGCACGCACGACGTCGTCGATCATCGGGATCAAGCTGTCGCCGCCTTCCAGCGAGAAGCGCTTCTGGCCGACGTACTTGGTGTGCAGGTAGCGCTCCAGACCTTCTGCGGCAGTCAGGCCATCCAGCACGCGCTGCTTGCCGGACTTGTCCAGGTCGCTATTGCCCGCGGCCTGTTCCAGCCGGCTGTAGATCCAGTTGCGCTGCTCATGATTGCTGATGTACATGAACTCGGCGCCGATCGTGCTGGCGTAGGTCTTCTGCAGCCGCGCCAGCAGCTCACGCAGTTTCAGCCGCTGGCCGCTACCAGCGTAATTGCCGGTGTCGAATTCGGTATCCAGGTCGGCGTCGCTCAAGCCATGGAAGGCGAGGCCGAGATCCGGCGCCGCCATCTTCTCGGTCAGGCCGAGTGGATCGAGATTGGCAGCAAGGTGGCCGCGCGAACGGTAGGCGGTAAGCAGGCGCAGCACGCCGGCCTGCTTGCGTGCGTGCTCGTCGCTCATCGGCGCGGCAGCAGCACCATTCGCACCATTCGTATAGCGCTGTTTCTGCGCCGCTTCGATCCGCGCAATGGCCGCGCCGTGGGATACATCCCCCGACTCGCGACCCTTGAACGTCTCAAAATATTTGTTCCACTCGGCGGATACCGACGAAGTGTCGGCCAGCCAGGCGTCATAAAGCGATTCGACATAGTCGGCGTTGCCGCCAGCGAGTTGGGAGGACTCGAAAAACTCGCGGATCAGATTTGTACTCACGTCACCACCGGCAGGGAAGGGATGCTTACAACCATCCGTGTGGACTTGAAGTCGCGGTTATCTGTCGGTATTCAAGCCCGACCGAGCCTTCAAACGGATGATTGGAGGGAATCCGGTCAATTATAGCCTTGCCCTGCTGCGACGCGGCAACCTTGAAGGTGCGCAGGATGGGCTGCTGACGGGTGGTTTGGCCCGTGAAGAGCCATTTTTTCGCCTTGGGTCACGGTTTTATGCGCCGTTGCCCATGCTGTCGATCATCCGAACGTGAAACCCGTCGAGTCTGCTGGTGTTCAGCCGGATCCGGCATGTTGCCTGTGCGACCTTGAACGTGGTCGGCTAGATATTAAGTGCCTGCAGCACACTGGCCCGCTCTGCTCGCTCCCACACTTCATCGAAATGCTGCTGCAGCGGTGCCAGCGCCGCGCGATCGCGAGAGGCAGCGCGGCCTTGCGGCCGGTTCGCCTCGGGTAGAAACAGGTAGCCTCTGACATCGTTGAGCAGGTAGGCCGAAAGGTAGGCCAGGTCGGCCTCCTCGACCGGCATGCGGATCTGCAGTGCACTTGGCAGGCGCTGCGCGAGGGCGACCAGCCGATGGTCGTTGCGCAGGGCCGCCGCCGGATCGTGCAGCAGGACCCGGATCTGCGCGCCGCGACCGGAGATAGCGATGCGCCGCAGCTCGGCCAGTTCTTCCGTGCTGGCATAGCTGTCGTTGTCGAGCAATGGCAGATAGATGGCCAGCCGATGCCGCGTCTCTTGCAGCAACTGCAGCCGGGTGGCTGCAGTTTCGCTCCGGCTACCGGTGGGCAGCGGGCCAATGTCACGCGCTCCGGTTTCAGCTGCCTGGTCGAGGCCATCGTCGATCGATGACAACACCAGGCGCATTTTCCGATGCGGCAGGCCGGCGTCGTCGAAAACATCACCATGCGCGCTGAAGCCATCGCGTTCGTAGAAGCCGATCGCGCTGACCTGCGCGTCCAGCGCTACTTCGGCCCAGCCGTGTGTGCGGGCGCGTCCGATCAGTTCGCGCAGCAACGCCCGGCCGACACCGCTGCCGCGCCATTCTTGCAGTACCGCCATGCGGCCGATCTTGTGCTCGGGCGTGAGCCGGCCGCAGCCGATCGGCAGGCCGCTGTCATCGCGCGCCAGCACATGCCAGCAGTCGGGATCGAGTCCATCCCGCTCGCGCGCCTCCGGTACACCTTGTTCCTGTATGAACACGGTGTGGCGCAGGTCGAGCAGGGCCGTGCGTTGATCCTCACGCGACCAGTCGGCAGCTTCAACGTGGAAGTTTTCCAGCTTCATCGACGGCGGGATTTTTGCAGCAGCAGGTGACCATCATTGACCAGTGCCAGCCACAGCGCGAGCTCGTCGCTGTCGGGCTTGCGCGGTATCTCGAGCGACCGTTGCTCGCACAACTGTTGCGCCTGGGAGGGTGTCGCCGGGTAGGCGTGGCCGCTCACATACAGCGTGCCAGCGGATTTTCCACGGCTCCAGGCCAGCCGCGACCAGGGGTGGCGCAGCAGTTGTGCGCCCGCCTTGAGCTGTTTGGCGAAGGTCGCTGCGTCAAGCGGTTTGTCCAACGCCGCGGGTACCTGCGCGTTGCGGTAGCGGGTGATGAAGCGGCCAAACCAGTCGCGCAACATGTCGTCGCTGAGCGCGGCGGCAAACGGCAGCGCGGTGCGCAGGCGTTCGATCGTGGCGCGGTCGATCTCACCAGTGGCCTTGGCCGGTTTCAGATCAGGGTCGGCGTAGCGCAATTCTTCCGGCAGATGTTCCGCGATATGGTCGGCCAGGTCGCCGGTCAGTTCAGCCTGCGAGGGTGCGCGCATGCCGATCGAGAACGTCATGCACGGACCGCCGAAAGCCACGCCGTCATGCGGCACACCAGGCGGCAGATACAACATGTCGCCCGGATCCAGCAGCCATTCGTGGGTCGGCTCGAACTGGGCGAGCTGTTTCAGCTCGACATCGTGGCGAAACCCCTTCGGTGCCAAGGGATCATCGCTGATGCCCCAGTGGCGCTGGCCGAGGCCCTGCAGCAGGAACACATCGTACTGGTCGACATGGGCGCCGACACCGCCGCCCGCTTCGGCGTAGGAGATCATGACGTCGTCCACGCGCCAGCTCGGCAGAAAGCTGAAGTGCTCAAGCAGTTTCGCAACATCCGCATCCCACTTGTCGACATCCTGCACCAGCAAGGTCCAGTGGGTGCTCGGTGTCTTGGCGAAGTCGTCCTCACTCAATGGGCCGGGATGGACGTGCCAGCGATCGCGCTTTTCGTCGTGCACGATCAGTCGTGCCAGTGCTGCGGGCTCGCAGGCTAGTCCGGCCAGGTCGTTCGGCTCCAGCGGAGGCACGAAATCGGGGAAGGCGTTGCGGATCAGCAACGGCTGCTTCTGCCAGTAGTCGCGCAGAAATTGCGCCGGACTCATGCCCAGCGGGTGGCTTGCACTGCCACGGACTTCGAGTGGAAGGGTCTTGCGGGAGGGTTTGGAGATGGCCATGCGCCATTGTAGCGGCGCGTCGTCGGGCTGTGGCGCGCCGCTCAGCGCATCAGGCTAATCGCATTGTTGATACCCAGCGCCACCACAGTCAGTCCGGCGAGCAGGGTGGCCAGACGTGGTGGCATGCGGCGTGCGAGCAAGGCGCCAAACGGCGCGGCGACGACACCGCCGACGATCAGGCCCAGCATCACAATGGGCTTGCCGGCACCGATGCTCAGCAGAAAGGTGGCACTGGCTGCCGCGCTTACCACGCACTTGGCCAGATGCACGCTGCCGATCACGCGACGCGGCTCCATTTTGCGGGCGACCAAGGTGGTCACCGTCAGTGCGCTCCAGCCACCACCACCGACGGCATCGAGAAAGCCGGCAACTAGACCCAGCGGGGCGGTATCGCGTGGCACTTTGGTTTGAAAGTCATCGGCACGGCTAGTGCGAAACAGCAGGAACAGGCCGATCAGCAACAGGTACGGCGTCAACAGCACCCGCACCCAGTGGACCGGCAGATGAGTCAGCAGGCGTGCGCCGATCACCGCGCCGATCACACCGGGTATCACCAGCATGAAAAACAGCTTCCAGCGCACATTGCCGGCAATCAAGTGACTGATGCCGGACGCACCACTGGTAAAGGTCTCGGCGTAATGCACGCTGGCGCTGGCCAGCGCCGGTGGCATGCCCAGACTTAACAGCATGCCGGCCGAAGTCACGCCGTAAGCCATGCCAAGCGAGCCATCGATCAACTGGGCGGCAGCGCCGACGGCCGCGTAGGTGAAGAACTCAGCTACCGGCGACATGGCGTTCCACGCTGGTGGAGAGGCACCAGGTCAGATTGCCTTTGCCAGTTCGATCGCCCGCCCGATATAACTGCCCGGCGTCAGCGCCTGCAGCCGCTGTTTGGCATCCGCCGGCAGATCCAGACTATCAATGAAGGTGTGCATCGACTCGCGGGTGATTCCCTGGCCACGGGTGAGTGCCTTGAGCTGCTCATAGGGTTCGGGCAGGCCGTAACGGCGCATGACGGTCTGCACGGCTTCGGCGAGCACTTCCCAGCTGGCGTCGAGGTCGGCGGCGATCCGCTCGGGGTTGATGGTGAGTTTGCCGAGACCCTTCTTCAATGATTCCAGTGCGACCAGCGTATGGCCAAACGCCGTGCCGAGAGCACGCAGCACGGTGGAGTCAGTGAGGTCACGCTGCCAGCGGCTGATCGGCAGCTTCTCGGCAAAGTGGCCGAGCAGGGCGTTCGCCAGGCCGAAGTTGCCCTCGGCGTTCTCGAAGTCGATCGGGTTGACCTTGTGCGGCATGGTCGACGAACCCACTTCGCCGGCCTTCAGCGCCTGCTTGAAGTAGCCGAGCGAGATGTAGCCCAAGATGTCGCGTGCCAGGTCGATCAGGATGATGTTGGCGCGGCGTACCGCGTCGCAGTATTCGGCCACGCCGTCATGCGGTTCGATCTGGGTGGTGTAGG